>JANLSL010000415.1:0-4871 GCA_031362385.1 Alphaproteobacteria bacterium
GGCCCACACTCACAGGCCTGCCGCCATCATCGTTCAGCACCGTTTGGCCCAACACATCGCGGTAGAACTTGATGGTTTCCTCGACCTTGCAAGTCACAATCATGGTGCGCACATGCTGACTTTGGATGGGTGCCTCCGACAGCTTTCCGGCCGCGTCGCGGGCTTTGGTGGTTTCGGGCGCATTTTGGGCCCAGGCCGGTAGGACACACACAGCCAAACACGTGGCCAAAGTGCCTGCGACGACAGATGCAAATAGACGGTTCATTTTTTTAAGCTCCCCCTTAATATGATCTGGGCCCAGAATAGCCCGCCTGGGGCGCGCGGGAAGCGTGGTATTTCTCCCTGTTGCGGGATGGGTGCAGTGGGGTGCGCAGAAAAACGAAAGGGGAGCCGTTAGGCTCCCCTCCGCAAATCACTCCCTCGCGGGAAACGGTCATCCAATCAGGATGCCGCAAGTGTGAATATCTTATGTTTAATGACCGGCCCTGTCAAGGATTCCGTACAAAGCCGATAGTCGGTAACCATTTGAAAATATTAGATAATATAGTGTCAAATTCGGTCGCAGGAACCAAGGGTATTTCCGGAAAAAGTGATAACCGGGCAGTGGAAACGGTATAGAGATGGTTGCAAACCACCCATGTATCGCGCCCACCTTTGGGGCTGAACGACAGTTTGTGCGCCCATTCTGCGCTTTTTCCTTCCTGAGGGTCAGTCGAAGTCGGTACCACCAGTGAATGTCCATGCAGGGTGTTTTTATAAGAAATAATAATGACCGGCCTTGTTTTACGCATTTCCGGCAGGACATTTTCGTCGCCAAATTCACACCAATAGATTTGCCGCAGCTTTGGCGCGGCCTTGATCTTGAGCGTTACGCGTAACCCACTGTCACCAAGTTGAGAGGACATCACTAAACCCTTGGATTAGTTGATATGGCATGGCCCCAGAATAGCCCGCCCGGCTCGACGGGAAGTCTGGTATTTCTCCCTGTTGCGGGATGGCCCCGAAACCCTTAGAAACGCCCTGCCCGCAGGGGTGTCGGAGCGTAGCTCAGCCTGGTAGAGCGCTAGCTTTGGGAGCTAGATGTCGGGGGTTCAATTCCTCTCGCTCCGACCATTTTCTTATGTTTTTCAATGCGTTCGGCGGTATATTGAAGTCCCCCAAGGAGGCTGTCCATGTCGTCCAGCGTTCGCATTTATCGCCCCACCAAAACCGCCATGCAGTCGGGGTTAGGCAACACCCAGCGCTGGCTGATGGACTTTGAGGCCGCAGAGGCCCAGGTCGCAGATCCCCTCATGGGCTGGGCGGGCAGCCACGATACCAAGCGCCAGTTACGCATGTGGTTTGACACCAAAGAAGAAGCGGTTGCCTATGCGACCAAAAAAGGTTTCGAATACCGCGTGGTTGAGCCGCAATCCCGCCCGCAAAGACCCCGCGCGTATGCTGATAACTTCTCGTTCAAGAAAGTATCGTAGGGTAGAAGCTCTGGCGGTTTTTAAGTGCCCGTAGCTCAGCTGGATAGAGCAGCTGCCTTCTAAGCAGCAGGTCGCAGGTTCGACTCCTGCCGGGCACGCCACATCTAGCTTTTGTGAGCGAGCGTAGCGACGGGGGCTGATAGCCACATTCGCCAAGCTTTGCACCAATTCGTGTTGTCCTATCAGGCCCATTGCTGTGAGTACTGATTATCAGTATAGTGGGCATCGAGGGTGTTGATGGAATTTGAATGGGACACCGCCAAGGAGCGCTCCAATCGGAAGAAGCACGGCATCGGCTTCCGAGCGGCAACACGCGTATTCTTGGACCCATATGCAATTGAACTGGACGATTCTGCAAGTGCCAATGAGCCGCGCTTCAATGTCATTGGTATGGTCGATGGCCGAATGATCTTCGTCGTTTACGCCGTGCGAGAAAGTGTCGTCCGAATCATTTCCGCGAGAGGAGCGGAGCCACATGAAAAAAGAAAATATCACGAAATTTAAGCTGAACCCGAAACGACCGCCAAAGACAGACTGGCGCCGCTTCGATGCCATGAGCAAGGCAGACCGGCACAAGGCCGCGCTCTCGGATGCTGATGCTAGGCCCGCGACCATGGCCCGGCTTGCCCGCGCCCGTCGCGTGCCAGCCCTTCGCGCATTGCGCCACAAATTGAACTTAACTCAGGAACAGTTTGCGACGCGGTTTCAACTCCCACTTGGGACGATCAGGGATTGGGAACAAGGCGCTCATCGGCCCGACAAGGCGGCACAAATTTTGCTGACGGTCATCGCCAACGAACCTGACGCTGTGATTCGCGCATTGGCAGCCGCGCGGGGCTAGTCGGGCGCGGGATGTCAGCCTCGGTTTGGCGTTGCTATCCGTAGTAACCAGGCGTTCCCGTATTCATCACCTGGTGCCCATCCTGCTTCGCGGCTATGCCGCTTCACAAACCGAGGGCGCGTGCCGGATCGGCCAGCACGTCTGGGTCTCGCGACTTAATAAGATCGCGCAACATCGAAGGTATCTTTTCCAAAGAGTCGGCCTTGGCACCGTGTCCGTTTTCAGCGGTATGACCTTTGACGCCGCCCATCTGCATCCATGGACGCCAGCTTGAAAGTGCCGAATAGGCAAACGTTGACGGCACGCTGGTTGCCTTAGACTTGAGCAGTGCGTCGGCCCGCGCCTGCCAAACCATCCACTCGCGATAAAACACGCTCGGCGGCTTGGACTTGTCGGGGTAGACCCTGCCGTATTCATCTGAGCGCAGGAAAAGGGTGCCATCTTCTACTGTGGGGATGCCAACGTTACGCTCGAGATGAACTGACGATTTGGGCGCGAAAGCAGAGGTGGCCTTGCCAGGTTCGCCCGGCGTGTGTTCCTCCCATTCACTTAAATCAATGCCGTAGCGCACTTTAGCGGGACCAGTGCGGTAGACAGGCACGGTCACGTCTTGGGCCGCCCCTGGAAACCGGAACGTCTTGAGCAAAGCATTTGAGTTTGGATCCAGGTAGTAAGCGACCTCAAGCACGGTTGCCTCGAACTGGTCATTGCGGCGTTCGAAGCGACTGACCGTTGCCGCCACCATCCGACACATTGGTATAATGTTGCCGTCGATGACCGTAGAACGCACTGCATCGAGCCAGCCAAATACTAGGCCACCTGATGTATCGCCTCTCATTCGAATCATTGTCTCAAGGCGCTCGGCAGGCGACATCGCGATGGCGGCGAGGGCGCTGCTGGGGATAGCTGCGCAGGCGGCAAGGCCAGCCATTAAAGAGCGGCGGGAGATCATGGCAAGCTCCTCACAAATTCAACGAAATTTGATAACTCGCGATTAAACCGGGGCGCATCTTCAACAAAGGGCGCATGCCCGGCGTTGTCGTATCGACTGGCCTGGCCTTTAGGCAAGCGCTTCAACAAGGAATCTACGGCGACCTGCGCCATCGCGGTATCTTTTGCACCGTGAACAATCAACACCGGCATGACGAAACGCTCGACGAGATCGCGATTGTCGCTCGCATGCTGGCGCAGCAGCGGCTGGGCATAGGGCGGCACCATCAAGTTCAGCGCCAGCGTTGTTTCGAGCCAAGATGAAGGCGCAAGATCATGGGTGAGGTAGCGAGAGATGAGCCGCGCGGCTTCGCGCTGATCGGCAAGATTGGGTTGAGACTGAAGCATGCGGGCCCTCACAAGATCGGGCGGAACTTCTCCCTGCGCGGTCTGCGCCTCTAGTCCGCCCAGCGCGCTGACAAGCACCAAGCCCGAGATCTGCCGTGCGCCCCCGACCCGAACTATATCGGCCGCGACGAGCGTGCCGTAGGACCATGCCACGACAACCGGCCGGGTCAGTCTGGTCGCCTCCATAACGCGCGCAACATCCTCAGCCCATAGTGCCGGCTCGGCGTAATCTGCGGCTCGCGATGGCTTGCCGGACATGCCGTGACCACGCAGGTCGAAGGCCACAAGGTGATATTTCTCGGCCAACTGCGAAGCGAACTGGTCATGGAAGCTCTCGCGGCCATGACCGATCCCATGCAAGAACAGAATTCCCGGCGCTTCGGCGGGCCCGATGTCCGTGGTGGCAAGCGGAACACCACCCGCTCCCTCGACATAAAACGAGCGGGCATGCGCAGTCGTCGCGCCAGCCACGATCCAAAACAGAAGCAAGGCAATTCGGATCATCGCTGTCCCAAGCCGCGGATGATAATGTTCACGAGCGCGGCATGATCCCACTCAGGGTCGGCCGGGCCATGACGGTGAATAACCAAGTTATACGACGGAACGATGAAAACCGTCCGGAAGCCGCCGCCCTCCATGATTCGAACATCGTCTGTCAGGTACGGTTCCGATTGCGGAATAACGCCGGGCTTGCCTTCGAAATACGTCCGGTTAGCGACATAGGGGGTGCCGAGCCATAAGCCGAGGCCGAAGTTCGCATTGCGTTGCGATGGTGTTGCCATCGTGGCGACCCAACCCTTCGGCAAGATTTGTCGTCCGTTCCAGACCCCGCCTTGAAGTATAAGTTGGCCAAGCCGTGCCCAGTCTGCGGGGGTTGCGCGCATACAGCACATCATGCGCGCCACACCGCCTGGCCGATCAAGCTGAAGGGCCGCGTCCGAGGCACCGATAGGCTTCCACACTCTTTCCGATAATAGATTTGAAATGGAGACGCCCATCGCGCGCTCAATCACGGCGGCTAGAAGCTGGGGGTTTTCTTGGGCAACCTCGAAGCGCATCCCGGGCGGAAGCACATAGTCGTAATTCAAAGCTGCGCGGACGACATCGCCGCAATAGACAAGGCACAGGTCTTTGTTTCCGTGCACCTGTGTCACGGGAAGCATGGGGGCCACTTCAAGGCCCGACACGTGCTGCGCCAGTTGGCGTACGGTGATGGCCCC
>JANLSL010000422.1:0-7077 GCA_031362385.1 Alphaproteobacteria bacterium
ACCAACCGTGGTGACAGAACGGATAAACGACATGAGATAGGGTGTAGCCTAAAAACACCACCGGGTGAAAGCGGGGCTTAAGTGCGTCAAAATCAGGGCTATTCCGCTGCGGTAGCGGTTGGAAGTTCGCGCCGCGCAGGCGCTGGCACTGGTGCTTGCAGGAGCGCTTGCACTGAAACATCAGCCGCAGAAACACCAATTGTTTTACCCAAAGAGTCTCGAATTTGGCGCAGTTTGGTCTCGTTCTCCACACGCATGCCGAAAATGTCTTTCACATAAAAAACGTCGACCACGCGCTCGCCGTAGGTGGAAATATGCGCCGAGGCAATTTGGAGCCCTAAGTCTGTCAGCGTTTTAGTCACATCGTACAAGAATCCCGGCCGATCATGCCCATTGATCTCGACCACCGTGCATACTTTTGAGGCTGTGTTATCGATAAATACGCGCGGCGGCACTTCCATTGCCTTGGCGCGCATGGGAACGCGTAAGACCGCCGTGCGTTCAAGCTCTTGCGTCAGGTGCAAGCGCCCCTCAAGTGCTTGGATTACGCGGGCCTTAATGCGCTCGAAGCGCTCATCCTGAACGATCGTATCGCCATCGAAATCTTGGAAATAAAATGTATCAAGCGCCATACCATTTGAGAGTGTCAAAATCTTAGCATCAACGATTGATACGCCCGACAGTGCCAACGCACCGGCGATCTTGGCAAACAGCCCAGGATGGTCAGGCGTATAGACCAGCATTGAAGTAACGTCGCGCTTGGTCTCAACCTCAAACGAAACCGCGATGGTTTTCTTTTTTAGCTCAGAATCACGAATAAAGCGCATGTGGCGATTTTGCGTATCGGTGTCATACGACAGCAAATACGCAGGCGAGGCCGCGCTCACATAAAAATCGCGTTGGTACTCTTCCCAATCATGAAGCTTGGCCAGCAGCGCTTCACGAGCCGCCGCAACCCGCAGATCGCGCGTAGCAGTATTTTGTGCACCTGACATGTACTCGTCTGCGCGATGATACAGCTCGCGCAGCAGCGTCGCTTTCCAGTTATTCCATACGTTTGGGCCCACAGCACGAATATCCGCACAGGTGAGAACCAGGAGTAACCGCAATCGTTCGGGTGACTGCACGGCTTCGGCGAAGGCGGTGATTGTTTGCTGATCATCAAGATCGCGTTTAAAAGCGGTGTTGCTCATTAAAAGATGCGAGCGCACCAGCCAGCTCACAGATTCGGTTTCTTCCGGGGTCAGGCCAAAGCGTGGGCATAGCTCAAGCGCGATATCAGCACCAATGTTTGAGTGATCACCACCACGACCCTTGGCAATATCGTGCAGCATCACAGCTACATACAGCGCGCGGCGTGATTGAATTTTATGAATCACCTCAGATGCAATGGGCAGCTGCTCTTTCAGCTTTCCTTGCTCGATGCGATTCAAGATCCCAATGGCGCGAATGGTATGCTCGTCGGTGGTATAAACATGGTACATGTCGTACTGCATTTGCGCGACCACGCGTGCAAAGTCGGGCACAAAGCGCCCGAAAACGCCCGCCTCGCTCATCACCCGCAACGTATTTTCAGCACCTTTGGGTTCAGTCAAAATGTCCATGAAAATGCGGTTGGCATCTTCGTGATTACGCAAAGTGGCGGCGCGCTTGGCGTGACGCGAAATCAGCCGCAAGGCATTGGGTTGAAAATCAAGGCTGTGGGCCTGCGCTGTGCGGAAAATCTGAAGCAGCTTTAATGGTTTGGCTGCGATCTCGGCTTCACTTAAGGTAATGCGCCCACCATCCACAACAAAGCCATCGAGCTTGCGGCGCCTGAGTGCGCTGGGCAATTGCAGCAGGGGTTTGCGTCGCCCTTTTTCCTCGAGCATCGTGATGAACACACGTGTCAAATCGCCCACATCTCGAGCGATCAAGAAGTAGTGTCGCATGAAACGCTCGGTCGCCGTCGAGCCCGCGCGGTCCGAGTAATTCATCTTCTTGGCTATTTCGCGCTGCAGATCAAAGGTGAGGCGGTTGTCATCTCGGCCACTGAGAAAGTGCAGGTGGCAGCGTACGGTATTGAGAAATTCGTGAGCCTTGGCAAAACGACCCGCGGCCTCATCATCGATCAAACCCATATCAGCAAGGCGACGCACATCTGACACCCCGAACAGGTATTTGGCGATCCAATACAAGGTGTGTAAATCGCGCAAACCGCCTTTGTCATCTTTGACATTGGGCTCGAGCCGATAACGAGAATCGCCAGTCTTTTCGTGGCGGGCATCGCGTTCGGCTAATTTCGCCTGCACAAATTGTGCACCGCTGCCCTCAACAATTTCTTTTTTGTACCGTGTGATAAGTTCGGCAGCTAATTCTTGATCACCCCATATCCAGCGCGCATCGAGCAGGGTCGTGCGCACAGTCACGTCGGCCTTAGCGTGAGTGATGTTCTCGGAGATCGAGCGCACCGCTTGGCCTACTTTCAGGCCAACATCCCATAGCGAATAAAGAATGAATTCGACCAGCTGTTCTGAGAACGGCGTTTCCTTATATGGGAGCAGGAAAAGCAAATCGACATCAGACAGCGGTGCTAGCTCGCCACGCCCGTAGCCCCCAATGGCTAAAACTGAAATACGCTCGCCGGTGGTGGGAACGCCGCGCCGGATGAGATGGTTGATGGCATGATCGAACAAGACGCGAATAATTTGATCCATCAAAAAAGAGCGCGCGGCTACGCAATCGTTACCTGAGTGTTTGCCGCCATCAAGCCTGCGGCGAATTTCGTCATTACCGCTGCGTATGGATTGTTTGAGTGCATCGATAAAATGCGCGCGGCGCTCGGAATCTGAATTATCACTACGCGCAATGCTTTCAAGCGCTGTGGACAGCGCGCGGCGGTCGATGATGTCGCGTGGTCTTAAAATAGTGCGCACGGGTCTATCAGATTACTTCAGACCTAATCCTTGGGCGCGGACGTCTTGGTCGGGGATTTTGATCACGCGTTCAGTTTGCTTTTGTGGAATGATGGCGGCCTTACGTTCGGTGCCCAGCGCGGCGTTACCTGACATGGCAGCAGCGCTTCGCCCGACCCCCTCCATCGCAAAGCGCGACTTCACGCGCGCGCTAATGATGGCTTGAAGCTCCAACGTTTTGGCTTGGCCCACAAATAACAATGCGACCAGAAACGCACCAATGGCACCAGCAAAAGCAAAACCCTCGTTGATGAATTCGTAGCCAGAAAACGCCAGCAACAGCGAGATAACAGATGCAATCATGCACACCACGCCCATCCAAAGTTGGATGCGGGCCAGGGCAGGAATGTCTGGCTTGTCTGGGTCGAGCTCGAACATGGTGGTCCTCCTCGCGAGCAATGGCAGGGATGGTTCGTATAACTATATCAGAACTGTGCGCCATGGCCGACTCGGGTGCGCAGCCGACGCAGGCTTAGGGTGCCTTTTTGGCTGGCAAAAGTGCTTTAAGTCGATACAGAACATCATGGGCTTCGCGGGGGCTAAGGGCATCAGGGACCAGGCCCGCGAGCAATTCTTCCACCGGCGATGACCCTTGGGCCGCCCGGCTGCCCGAGGTCGGCCGTGCCGCAGCTGCAAACAGCGGCAAATCAGCGGTGAGTTTTTTTGCCGAGCCTGCCTGGTCACTTTTCTCAATATTATCAAGGACTTCGCCCGCGCGTTGGATAACAACCGCGGGCATTCCAGCCAGTTGGGCCACATGAATACCGTAGGAGCGATCGGCCGCACCTGGGGCTATTTCATGCAAAAACACCACCTGGTTTTGCCATTCGCGCACCTTCATGGTGTGGGGGCTCAGGTCGGCTAATCGGCCATTGAGTGCGGTGAGTTCATGATAATGCGTGGCGAACAAGGCACGCGCGGCATTGACGTCATGAAGATGTTCCAGCGTTGCCCAGGCAATCGACAGACCATCGTAGGTGGCCGTACCGCGCCCAATTTCATCCAAGATCACGAATGATTTATTGGTGGCTTGGTTCAAAATCGTCGCTGTCTCAATCATCTCAACCATAAAGGTCGAGCGGCCACGGGCCAAATCATCGGCTGCCCCCACGCGCGAGAATACTTTATCAATAATACCGATGTGGGCTGCCGTGGCGGGCACATAACACCCAGCCTGGGCCATGATGGCAATCAATGCGTTCTGCCTGAGGAAAGTGCTTTTGCCTGCCATGTTGGGGCCGGTGATCAACCACAATCGCCCAGCGGCACTAGCCGACTTTGCGCCTAAGTTGCAATCATTGGCGATAAATGCCGCCCCACCCGAAGCCAGCAACGACTGTTCTACAACCGGGTGACGCCCAGCGGTGATGTGAAAAGCAACGCTGTTATCAATCAGCGGGCGACAATACGCGCGATCAATTGCCACCTGCGCCAGGGCCGCAGCCACATCGAGATCAGCCAATGCAACTGCTGTTCGTGAAATGGCCGTGACGTGAGATAAAATTTCAGCGATCAAGTCTGCGAAAATTTGTAATTCAACAGCCAGCGCTTTGTCAGCTGCCGAGCGAATGCGGTCTTCCAGGTCAGATAATTCGACTGTCGAAAACCGCATCACGTTAGCAAGTGTTTGCCGGTGTATGAATTTTGTTTTCTCGCTGGGGGCAGCACGGCCTTCTTCGATTAACTTCTCACCGTACTTCGCATTCATTTCGATGTAATAACCAAGCACATTGTTGTGGCGAATTTTGAGCGCAGCGATACCAGTTTGTTCTGCATACGATGCTTGCAACGCGGCGATCAGGCGACGACTGTCATCGCGCATCAGCAACAGCTGATCGAGCTCGGGGGAAAATCCCGCTGTCACAAAACCGCCGTCGCGACTGAGCAAAGGCAGATCAGCGGCCAAGGCCTGAGAAAGTTTTGCAACAAGATCTGTATGAGTGCCCAGATTGATCAGCCCATCTGTGATGCGCGTGGGTGGGGGCAACAATGACGTTTGAGTTGCATCAATTGTGCGGCGCAAGGTTGGTGCGTGACTGAGCGCATCGCGGATCGCGGCAAGATCACGCGGGCCCGCGCGCCCAAGGGCCACACGCGATAATGCGCGCTCAAGATCAGGACACGCCCTGAGAGTTTCGCGCACCGCCTCACGGGTTGGCTGTGCGGCAACAAAGAATGCAAGCCCGTCGAGCCTGGTATTAATGGCTATTGGATCAGTCAGAGGTGCCGCCAGGTGGGCGGCCAACATACGCGCGCCCGCCGCGGTTACCGTGAGATCAAGTGTCGCCAGCAAACTGCCACTGCGTTGGTTGCTGAGTGTTTGGGTAAGCTCTAAATTACGCCGTGTTGCCGCATCGATTTCAAGAACCGCGCCTGAGATATTATGTTTGGGCAGCGAAACGCGGGGAAGTTTTCCTTTTTGCGTTAGTTCAACGTAATCGACCAGGGCACCAGCAGCGGCAACTTCGGCACGGGAAAATGAACCAAAGGCATCAAGCGTGCTTACCCCATACAGTTTATGCAGGCGCAGCTTGGCGTTTTCCGAATCAAACCGCGCTGAAGGCAAAAGTGTGAGAGCGCTTTTCCACGATTCAAGCTGCGCTTTAATTTCAGCTTCATCGGCCAGGCGATCAGCGATAACTATTTCACCGGGGGACAATCTGCTGAGGACAGAGGCCAAGCCGCGTACCGAAACGGCCTCGACACTGAGATTGCCCACCGAGACATCGATCCATGCCAGACCAACCATGTCGGGTGATTCCGCACGCACGTGACTGATAGCAACGAGATAGTTGTTAGCCCTTGCATCCAACAGGTTATCTTCGGTGAGGGTGCCCGGCGTGATTAATCGCACCACATCGCGTTTAACGACAGATTTCGACCCGCGTTTTTTGGCTTCGGCTGGATCTTCGAGTTGTTCGCAGACCGCAACTTTGAAACCTTTGCGAATCAGTCGGGCGAGGTAAGCGTCGTGGCTGTGAACCGGCACCCCGCACATCGGAATATCTTCGCCGTTGTGCTTGCCCCGTTTGGTCAGCGCAATATCAAGCGCTGCGGCAGCGGCCACCGCATCGTCGAAAAATAGCTCGTAAAAGTCACCCATGCGATAGAACAACAGCGCATCAGGATAGCCAGCCTTGACGCTATGATACTGCGCCATCAGGGGCGTCGTGCCCTCAGGCATCGTGCCCTCTGGCGTTATGGGAGCAGGTTCTACGGTGGGGAGAATCTCGGTCATGGTGCTCCGTTTTATAGCACCACCCACCGCGCGCAATGACAGTGTTATGACGCCGCCCCTGACGCAGAATTATTTTGTCTGGTAAAGAAGGCTATGGCCGATTCTCAATCTTTTTCTGCCGCATCCTTGCGCCGTTTAACCGCCTGGGCTTTGGGTCCGTGCATTCCGGCATGGGTGGTGTTGGCGGTGCTTTATTTTCTAGAGCACTTGAGCGGTCTTGATGCCCTGATTTCGGCAGGCGCTGTTTTTATGCTGATGGGGATATTGGTTTTCACCCGGTTGGCAGATTTCGAACGTCTGGTGCGGTATGCCGAGGCCTTGTTCAAAAACCCTGACACGCCACCACCATCGATGACGTCATCAGACACCGCGCAGCGCCTCATGAACGCGATCAATGCCCTGCGTAAACTTTGGGCCGAGCGCCGTGATGAAGCCGAAGACCTGGCCCGCTCGCGCCAGGACATTCTTGATACCCTGCCCGACCCCCTGCTGCTGCTTGACCGGCAACGACGCGTGAAGGGCGCAAACCGCGCAGCGATAGAATTGTTAGAGCGCGAACAAGGCGCACAACTTCAGGGCCGCGACTTGGCGGGCGTCATCCGCGACCCCAAAGTGCTTGATGCTGCCGACCAAGCGCTGAGCCAAAACAAAAATACCGAAGCGCAGTTTAGTGTCTCGGCTCCCATAGAACGCACATTCAAGGCTTTGATGGTCCCTTTGCGTAAAACCAGCAAAGACGATGCTGAGATGATTCTGGTTTTGCAGGAGCTCACTGAGTTATTGAAAATGGACCGCATGCGCGCCGACTTTGTTGCCAACGCCAGCCATGAATTACGCACCCCGCTCACGGCTGTGGTTGGTTTTGTTGAGACACTCATTGGCCCC
>JANLSL010000433.1:0-2951 GCA_031362385.1 Alphaproteobacteria bacterium
TCGTTCTGCGGCTATACGCCGCAATACACGGGGCTTGAGAGCCTGTGGGAAGACTATAAAGCCAAGGGATTGGTTGTTGTGGGCGTTCCTGCCAATGATTTTGGCTCGCAAGAACCCGGAACCAACACCGAAATTAAAAAGTTCTGCGAAAGCAAATACGATGTGTCGTTCCCGCTGGCTTCGAAAGTGGTCGTGAAGGGCGATGACGCGCACCCGTTCTATAAGTGGGCAGCGGCTAAATTAGGAGCCGACAATGTGCCGAAGTGGAATTTCCACAAATACCTCATCGATACCAAAGGTAACTTGGTGGCTGCGTTCCCCAGCAAAGTGGAACCCAAAAGCCCTGAGTTGATCGCCGCTGTTGATAAAGCGCTGGCAAAGTAGCTGTAGGATTTTTGATTGCACGGGGCCGGATGGAAACATCCGGCCTTTTGCTTTGCTAGCCTAGGAGTCTAACCTTGTAACGCCTTAATCACGCCAACCGGGTCGCGCGCAATGGCCAGTAATAAAGCTTTGGCGGGTCCGCGCGGGGCGCGGCGGCCTTGCTCCCAGTTTCGCAACGTATGAACGCTCATGCCGCAGGCTTTGGCGAAGGCCCCTTGCGATAAACCTGTCACAGCGCGAATGGCTGCCGCATCCATCGGGCGCACCTTTTGGCCTTTGGAGCGAAAGTAGGGGCCTAAATCAGATTTGGCTTTTTTACGTGCGGCCACTTACGCGGCCAATGCTTTAACTTGAGCCATGACCTTTTCGAACATCGCTGCGGTTAATACACCGGTATTCACGTTATAGCGCGAGCAGTGATAACTATCAGCAAGTGTCAGGCCGCCGGGCAAGTGATGCAGCGCGCCGTGCTTGAACGGATAGAGTACTTTACGCAGGCCGAGCGTTGAGAGCACGGCATTGTGCGAAATGCCACCAAGTGAAAGGATGGCTTTCAATTGAGGAAGTGCTGCAATTTCAGCTTTTAAAAAGTCCCGGCAGGTTTTTTGCTCAAGTGGCGTCGGCTTATTTTCTGGTGGCACACAGCGCACCGCATTGGTGATACGGCACCCATTCAGTACCACACCATCTTTGGGGTCAGCGCCATAAATGCCCTTCGCCAGCCCAACTTTTAGTAACGTGGGATACAGAAGTTCGCCCGCATAATCACCGGTAAAAGGCCGCCCGGTGCGGTTGGCACCCTTTAAGCCGGGCGCTAAGCCAACCACCAGCAACCACGCGCTGCTGCTTCCAAAGGCAGGAACCGCGCCATTAAAAAAATCCGGGTAGGCCTTTTCATTTTTATCGCGGAACTCAGCAAGGCGCGGACACAGCGCGCAATTTTTAGCTGGGCCGTCCAGGGCCAGGCTCATACCGCGCGTTCGTTGCGATCGGCTGGCGGGGCTGGCCGATCAGCGCGCGCAATGCTTGCCTGTAAGTCAGCCAACTCGATGAAGTTATCAGCTTGGCGGCGCAATTCATCAGAGATCATCGGTGGCTGGGTGCGAATGGACGAGACGACTGAAACGCGCACACCTTTTTTTTGCACAGCCTCGACCAGCCTTCGAAAATCGCCATCACCCGAAAACAAAACGATGTGTTGAACATGGTTGGCCATATCAAGCATATCGATGGCCAGCTCGATATCCATATTGCCTTTAATACGGCGGCGGCCTTGAGCGTCGGTGAACTCCTTCACCGGCTTCGTCACCATGGTGTAACCGTTGTAGTCCAGCCAATCGACCAAGGGGCGTAAGGGTGAGTATTCCTCGTTCTCCACCAATGCCGTGTAATAAAAGGCGCGCAACAGGCGGCCTTTGGCGGCGAACAGGGTCAGCATGCGCCGGTAATCGATATCGAACCCCAGGGCGCGCGCGGCCCCGAATAAATTTGGGCCGTCAATAAACATGGCCAAGCGTTCTTCGGGATAGAAGATCATCGGTGGCTCCTATAACTTCAAATATACGCGGTCGCTTTAATATAAAGAAAATAGCGTTTTGACTGTAGCTGCGCAAGCGCATGGAAAGAAAACACAGCAATGATTCTCGTTGCGGTTGGGTCAAATATGCCTTCGCACGTTGGCGCGCCACTGGCGACCTGCCAAGCGGCTGTGCGCGAGCTCGCACGACATGCCGTTTCAGTTGTCGGGGTCTCAGACTGGTATGAATCAGCACCAGTACCTGCATCCGATCAGCCCTGGTACGTCAATGGCGTTGTGCGTGTTACAACGTCGTTAAGCCCGCCCGATTTGCTTCAAACATTGCACAGCATCGAAACTGACTTTGCGCGCGCGCGTTCAACACCGAATGCTGCGCGCACGCTCGATCTTGATGTGTTGGCTTATAATTCAGTGGTGCGCACCGATGGGCCGCTTATTTTGCCCCATCCACGCCTGCACGAACGGGCATTCGTGCTCTATCCCTTGCGCGATGTTGCCCCAGACTGGCGCCACCCCGTGCTGCTTCAAACCCCCGCTGCCATGATCGCGGGGCTGGGCCAAACGCTTGAAAATCAAGAGATTCGGCCTATATCCCTGAGCCCTTGAGATTGCCAGGCTTTCCGTCTACAAAGCGCTTCCTTGAGATCCCAGCCTGCCTGGGTGAGACGCACTTTTTGTTCGCAGCTGGGCCTGTTTTCAAGGACTTAGGCTGGGGATAGATTGACCCCGAAACAAAATCCGCGCACTCTATAAACCGAGACCACGTAAGGATATGACCCATGGCCCGCGTTACCGTTGAAGATTGCGTTGAAAAAGTGCCCAACCGGTTTGAACTGGTGATGGTGGCCTCACAGCGTTCGCGCGAAATTTCTGCCGGCGGTGAGCTGCGCGTTTCACGCGATAACGACAAAAACCCAGTCGTGGCGCTGCGCGAAATTGCCGACAACAAAGCCATTCCGGCTGATCTTTACGAAGCCCTGATCCAAGGCTTGCAGAAACACGTTGAAGTGGACGAGCCTGAAGAAGACGG
>JANLSL010000051.1:0-3503 GCA_031362385.1 Alphaproteobacteria bacterium
CGCGATGACAACATCACGGTTGAGGGCTTCGTCACCAATCTGACGCAGAACAAAGTGTTTAAGTCGACGGCCACAGCCGTAGGCGTGGATTTGTTCACGTTCCCAGCCGGCTTGGGACCGTTCAAGAACGAAATCCGTTGGGCGCCAGCTGATCCGCGCACCTTCGGTGTTCGCGCCAGCTACAGCTTCTAAACTTGGCGTAAAGCCAAACCAAAGGGCCGGGGATTTCCCCGGCCCTTTTCTTTTGCGCTCCATTCAAGCCCCGCGTATAAAAAGTTATGACTGCAACACTCCCCAAACCCAAACTGAATCAATGGCTGAAGCTGGCGCTCGAAATGGGCCCGCTGCTGATTTTCTTTTTCGGCAATTCTCGCTTTGGCATTTTCCCAGCCACCATCGCTTTCATGTTTGCCACAGCTTTAGCCCTGGCGGTGTCATATGCGCTGGCCCGCACCATCCCCGTTATGCCGCTGGTGGGTGGCGTGTTCGTGCTGCTGTTCGGGGGTCTGACGATTTATCTGCAAGATGATCTGTTCATCAAAATCAAACCCACTATCGTCAATCTGATTTTTGCAGCCATCTTGGCCGTCGGTTTGGCCATGAACCGGCTATTCATCAAAATTGTGCTTGAGGCCGCCGTTCAACTTACTGATCGCGGCTGGCTGATTCTCACCCGAGCATGGATTGGCTTTTTTGTGGTGCTGGCAGTGCTGAACGAGATCGCCTGGCGTAATTTCCCTACCGACACATGGGTTAGCTTCAAGGTTTTTGGGATTATGCCGCTGACTTTGCTGTTTAGCTTTTCCTTGGTCCCGGTGATTATGAAACACCAAATCCTGCCGCCAGATGAAAGCCAGACTTAAATATCGCGGTGGACGTTAGAGTAGCCGCGATTTACAGGAATCAAACGGCTCGCTCTAACTATTTGTTGGAGCATCGCTTTTGCCGAAAACCGGAAGGCCACCTTTCGGCGCGATGCTCTCATTGGTCAGGGCAATAAACCGCCCAATTCCATCAAGATCAGCAGCAATATGCTTGCGCCGGGCAGTGGCCAAGGGGTCTTCACCCCACTTTTCAATTTGATAGGTCTCGTCCAACTGGCTGGCGGCAAATACCTCTGCGGCTGACAACCGAGCGTGAACGAACGCCAGCGACAGGGCGAGCGATGACGTAATTGCGGCACTGGCTTGAAACGCAGTGAGTTGAAGGTCATTCAGCGCGCCAATCGTGCGCGTAAGGGCGGCAACCGCTTCAGGTGTTTGTTGAGCTGGCATAATTCCGCGCACGAAACTGAGTGATGCGCCACTTTTGGCTGTAACCCACTCCAGCACCGGTTGCCACACGGCGTCTTGCCGGTCGCGAAGGTCGGCTGGAAATTCAGCGCGGTAGCACAACAGGTCGGCATCTGAGTAGGCGATCAAGGCGTTGATAATCTCATCGCGCCCCGGTGCAATTTTATCAATCGCGGTCGAGAGCAAGCGCATCAAGGGCATTGTCTCAGGGTCAATGTGTTCTTTTTGCGCGTCCCATTCTGCGGCAATGCCTTCGGCCAAGGGCTTGAGAGGCGTGACCAGCGGCTTGCGCAGGGGTGTGGGAACGGCCTTGCCATCCAACACCACGCGCCAGCCAGCGCCCTCAGCGGCAACGCTGACGTTTTTATAGACGCGTTTTGTTTTTGGCCGGGGCGCTTCGCGCACCGCCAGCTTGGCGGTATAAGACTCAGACATCGGCCCGTTTACTTCTTTTGCCCATAGGCGCGCGCAACAGCGCAAGGATCATCGCCGCCCTCAACTTTCTCGGCAGCACTTTGAGCCAACAGTGATGCGCCACCTGTTGCAAAAGCAGCACCCAGCGTGCCCAAGGCTTTTACAGCACCTTTGGCGTCGACTTTGACTCCGGGGTTAGACAACGGCCCGGCCAACTTCACTGCCGAGGTCAGATTGCCCATCCCGATGGCGATGCCTGAGGTGGCCTTGGGGCGTATCGCTAAATCAAGTTGCTCTTGGGCCAAATCAATTTTGCCCGTGGACACAACTTCCATTTTATCGGTCACCAGCGCGATACCCTTGTCGGTATTGGCAATGCCGTTGGTAATTTTGAAATTCACCACTGCGCACTTGGCCACCGTATAGGGGTCTTTGTTGCCGAGCGGGTTAATGGCACTGAGAATTTGCATGATCATATCAGCGCCAATCATATTCAGGGCATCGTTGCGAATTTTACTTTCGCCCATGCCGCCCAAGACTGAGCCATTCAGACCCGCCATAATGGCGCGCACTGAATTACCGCTCCCGCGCACATCAACCGCAAAATCTAAAGGGCCATTGGTCACCAGGTCAGTGACTTTCAATTCCTTAGAAAGCGTCTCAGCCGTAAACCCTTTTGCCGTGGCTTTGAGGCTCATGCGACGGTCGTTACGTGCCAAAATTAAATCAGCTGCGACACGCCCGCCCAGCAGATTTGCGCCCAAGCCATTGGCGGTCAGTTGCCCAGCATTCAGTTTAACCGGAACCGCCACGTCGCTGAGCGTCATCCCGTTGGGAAGTTTCAGGGTACCAATGCTAAGCTTGATATCTGCATTCGCAGCCTCAAGCAGGTCCCACGGCAGCGGATCATCGGGGAAAATTTTCGCGCCGGGGGCGGGTTTTGATACCGCCTTAGCGGCAGGTGCCGGTGGCATTAGGGCCGCCAGGTCAATCTCGGGGATGTTGATCGCACCACTGAGTGCCAGTATTTTTTTTGACACATCAACAACCACATCGGTGTCAACCTTAAGGCCCATGGCGGAAATCATGAGTTTGGCGGGCATGGGCTTTTTCATGCTGGCCAGTTCGCTCAAGGGCGGCAGCGTTCCCGTGGCTTTGATCGGTTGGCCCGACAAGGTGCCGTCGACATTAACCGCACCATCACCGCCAATTTTTGCGGTCGTGAGTTTCAAATCAAGCGGCGCACCCTGCCCTTTGTACGCTACCTTGGCGTCACTGACATCAAGTGCGGTTATACCCAGTGCTGTGATAGGGCCCTTTGAATCAAGCGACAGCTTCGCGATTTGAACATCGGCACTTTGGGTGCGGTCTTTAAAATCAATTTTCGCACCGCCCAGGTCAACATCGGTAATCTCAAGCTTAGAAACATCACCTGCGATTTTGACCAAAATGGACTCGAGCGCCACTTTGGCGTCTTGGCCGGCTTTCGCATCACGATATTCAAGTTTGAGATTTGACCCGTTGAATGTTGGGATACTCAGTGCGGGCGTGGTCGATGACGGGGCCGGTGGCACATCGAATTCCCAATTGGGCTTGCCGTCCTTATTCACCTCGAGCAAAACATCGGCATCGACAAGTTTAAGACCAGCGATTTTAATATCCCCGCTCAATAGCGGAATGAGCTGCGTGCTGGCTTCGATGCGCTTAGCCGACACCATATTTGGTTTACTGCCCCAAGATGCATTGGCCAAT
Organism: Alphaproteobacteria bacterium; assembly: GCA_031362385.1. GTDB lineage: Bacteria > Pseudomonadota > Alphaproteobacteria > Rhodospirillales > Rhodospirillaceae. The sequence continues at coordinate 3,459 of JANLSL010000051.1, forward strand.
GAGACATCGCTGATGACAACGCCAGGGTTCAGCGAAAGTGCGAGT
>JANLSL010000443.1:0-6148 GCA_031362385.1 Alphaproteobacteria bacterium
CCGCCAAACATGCGCCGTCTTCATAACTGAATGATTTGGGAATTTGCAGCAGGCATGCGGCAGGCACCACAACGTGTTGGCCCAACATGCCATCGATGGTGCTGCCCAAGTCAGCGCCAAAGAAGCTGGGGTCAAAATCACCCTCGATCCAAGGTGAGAAGTGCGCGGCGGTCACGCGCTCGCCAACTTTGACGTTGGTCACGCCCTCGCCAACCGCAATCACATCGCCCGCACCGTCGGACAACGGAATGCGTGTGGGCGGGCGGGTGCCCAGATACTTGCCTTCGGTGATGGCAATGTCGCGGCGATTGAGTGCGCTTGCTTTCACCGCAATCAAAGCCTGACCAGGGCCGGGTTTAGGCTCTGGCCGGTCGACCATCCGCAGCGATGTAACACCTTTTTGGTCGCCCAGTTCCCAGACTTTCATGACGTGCTCCATGATTACGAAGTGCTGCATCATGGATTGCCCGGATAAGCCGGGCAATGACAAGTTAGGCGCTTCAATTAGTGCTTGATTACGATCTTGCCCAAGTGGGTTTGGCTAGACATCAGGGTATAGGCCGCCGCCGCGTCCTTGAAATCGATGACTTTATCGATTGCGGGCTTTTGGTTACTTTTTACCATCGCTGTGATCAGTTCTTCCTGCATCGTCCGGCTGCCCACCGTAATGCCATGCAAGGTCAAATTTTTACCTACCAGGCCCATGGTGTTGATGGGGTCTTTGGTTTGCGCAAAACCACCAATAAGACCTATGAAACCATTAAACGCTGCAGCAGCGAATGATTTCTCGAGGTTCCCCGGGCCAGCAGTCTCGACAATGATATCAGCACCTTTGCCACCTGTTGCTTCCAGCACGGCCTTGGGCCAGTCAGGGTTGGTTTTATAGTTCACACCAACATCTGCACCGAGTTTTTTGGCACGCGCCAATTTGTCGTCGCTCGATGAAATAATCACTGACTTTGCGCCAATAGCTTTGGCGATTTGCACACCGAAAATAGATACCCCACCCGTGCCGATGAGCAGAATATGATCGCCAGCTTTGACCATGCCTGCTTCGACAATAGCGTTCCACGCGGTCACGCCTGCGCACGGCAAGCACGCGCCATCTTCAAACGACCACGCGTTGGGAAGCTTCACAAGTGCGTCGGCAGGGAACGCCCCCATTTCAGCAAGGGTGCCGTCTGCTCCGCCACCTAAATCGCTGCCGAAATATTGGGGTCCCCAAGGTCCTTCGATCCAGCGCGAGAAAAAGCTGACGGCAACGCGGTCGCCGGGTTTCACACGGCTGACGCCATCACCAACCGCGACCACCTCGCCAGCGCCGTCGCTGACAGGAATCAAGGTCTCGGGCTTCGCCGGGCCATACCAGCCATTCAGTATCATCACGTCGCGGTAGTTGATGGCGTTGGCTTTGATGCGCACCAACGCTTGCCCGGGGCCTGCTGTGGGCTCGGCGCGGTCAACCATCCGCAAACTCTCGGTGCCCTTTTGTGTGCCAACTTCATATGCTTTCATGGTGCGTGTTCCTTATAATGTGTGGGCGCGTTTCTAGAGCAAGCAGCATTATATTGGAACCAGGCCGCTTGCCGGCCGTATTAACCTATCTGAATCGGCGTAAAAACAGTTTCGGACTGCAACCAGGCGTTTCAGTCGCGCGTTATCTAGGCACTTGTGGAAACAGCGGTGGGGACCGCCATGCATAACGCCAAATACTTTGGCTACGTCGCCATTATTTTCGCCGTGCTTTTAGACCTTTACGCGGGTAACCCAGCGGGCGATGCCACCGTTCGGATCTTAGTTGACTGGGCCGCCCTGCTGTTTGCGGTTGCTGGTTTGGGCGGTTTGGCCCTCGGGCCTATTAATTCCCTCCGCCGCTAAACCCTTATTCGGTGTTTATGGCAGGGCCAGCCAATGGTTAAGGCGCCGTCGTCTTAAGATTCTATTTTAGTCTTATATATTAATGACTTAGCCCTAGCCCCGGGCGTGCGAAAATATCGCAAAATGTAAGCCGCCAGATTGGGTGGCTGCGGTCTTTATATTCTCTTTATACGCCGGGGGCTTTTCAACATCGCCCCTTTACGCCCCCTCGGCGCACTCTTTGCCTCAGAGAAAACGATCACCTCAAGCAGGTGACACTGGCAAAGGAGAGCGAGCGATGAGTTCATTTCAGAAAGATGTGACCAATCTGCTTCCAGATTTAAACCGCTTTGCGCGTTCGTTGACACGTAACGAAGACGACGCCTACGACTTGGTGCAAGATTGCGTCGAACGTGCGCTGAACAAGCGCCTGTTGTTTCAAGACGGCACCAGCTTGAAGTCATGGTTGTTTACGCTGATGCGCAACCTTTTCGTCAGCCAAAAGCGCCGCCAAGCGGTTGATCGTCGCTGTGTTGCCCAGGCGCATGTCGATGCCTGGCAGGTTGAGTTACCCCGCCAAACGGACAGCGTGTTCTTGAACGAAACATTGCGCGCATTGAAGTCTCTGTCACGCGCAGAGCAACAAGCCATTGTCGTGCTCGGCATTCATGATGCCCCGCACGATGCATATTCAAAAGTTTGCGGTGAACCTGTCGGCACATTGAAGTCGCGGTTGTCACGCGGTCGTGCGCATCTGCGCGCGCACTTAGGTTTAGGTCAAGCACAGCACGCTTACGCATTCTGAGCGGACCTTCTTCGAATCCGTTGGCCTGGCGTCTCCCATCCCCCCAACAGCCACCAGCGGTAACTTTGCCCCGTCGCATAAATGCGGCGGGGCATTTTTTTTAAGGCTGCACCGTGTTTACAGCAGCCTCAGACCGAAAAAAGCGATGGTCGGGTTGATCTGGTGTCAGAACCGCAAGCTCCTCGGTTTGGTCCTTGCTCGCAGTGAATGAGATGCGCTGGTCTTTTTGCGTGGTGCCAAACAAGTCGGTCCAAAACTCAACGGTTTGGGGTGCTTTGTCAAAACGCTGCACACTCATCACCACCAGATAATCGATGGGCGCGTCTTCGTCCTCACCCGTCAGTGGCGAGATGAGAAACGTCATCCCCTCAATTGGCTTTGCGCCATCGGCCAGAATGCGAATCCGGCCATCGATTTGAACGCGCAGCTCGCCAGAATGACGGCCCAACTCGGTCGCGTCGATGAGTGAGTCGTGGTTATCATCAAACCCGGTAAGGGCACTGACCGGAACACTCAACGCGACATAGGTATTTTTCTCTTTGATCGAGACGGTTCCTATGTTGGCGACCATGATGTGCGCTTGGACTTCACACGCGCATATACTGGCCACGAAAAACATCAGAAATCGAAATGCACCTTGTTTCATTTTACGCCACCCTTCATCAGTTCGTTGTGCCCTTGAGGCAGCGAGGCAGGTAAGGGTAGGTGTCGGTTGCATAGTAGTGATAGATGCCGTTGGGGAATTCTGGCGTCACGCCAAAGCGCCCGTTGCAATCGTCCAAATCGCCCAACCCGGCCACGTAATTCCAGTCGGATTGGAACGCACCCTGCGGGACCAAGGTGGTTGACGGGCGGCCAGAGTCCGCGACCGTATCCACCGCATAGCTACCCTTAATGACTTTCAACGCGCTGGTCGCATCGGTGGCTGTGGTATAGCCGTAGCGTGCGTAGACCGGGTAACCATCAAGCGCAAAGCCAATCAGCACCATCTTCGGGTTGTTCGAGGTTGCGCCAGCATTTGTCAGAATACCCTCGGGCATGCCGTGGTAGTGATAGGCACCGGTGGGTTGAACATGGGCGTTGTTGGTATCCACACCAAAGTTAAACGAGCTTTGCCCCAAGGCCTCGATCTTCCAAATATCGGTTGACGAGGCGAGGTTGCAGTTCGATGTCGAGGTGATATTCGACGGACAGGTTCCTGCGGTCGCGGGATCGAACTTCACGCCATTGAGCGCATAGCCGATGACGTTGGCAATCGCGGTGGAGGTTGACGCGACGGGGACGAGCTTGGCTGAGAATGTGGTGTTGTTTTGCGCGGTGATGCTGTTGGGGTTGTTGACGTTCGGGAACGTGCCAACCGTGTGGTTGGGCAGGTTGTTGGATGTCATGCTGCGGGTTGTCGACGAACACGTCCACGACGACGAGCTCGTGAGGCCAATCGATGTAATCGAAAATGTTTGGCTATAGGGGCACGCCACACCGGCGGTCGAGGATGTGCCCGAGGCGGCGGTTTTGGCGCTGGTAAAAGCGCCGATGTTGGCAATATCGCCGCTGGCTGTATCGGCCACGACGAACAGATTCAACGTGCCATTGGCGTCAATGTTCAAGCGCCATACCGTCGTATTTGTGGTTGCAATTGAGCCAGTGACGCCTTTGCTGGTATTGCCGGTGGCCAGATCTTGCGCGGTCAGCGTGATGGCCTTGTTGCCCCCCAACGTAAACGCAGCCGAGCCGCTGAGGGCGTTGCCAGCCATGTCGGTCGCGGTGATGGTGATGGCGTTGCTGGTGGACAGCGAATTGGAGATCCGCAAGTTGCCCGACCAACTAGCCCCACTCGGGACGGGGAACAGATGGACGATATAATCGCCGTTTGAGTCGGCTACGGCGGGTGTTGAGGTTTCTGTCAGGCCACCGTTGACGCTGGCGACAAAATTTTGCACCACGACATCAGATGACGATGTGACATCCAGGTGCCAGAAGCCGGTGCCATCGCCGAGCTTACCTGTCACTGAGGTCTGGCCCGTGATCCCTTGTTCGAGGTTCGCACTCGAGAGCACGCGTGTCGCACCGGCCAGCAACGTTACCGTCATCGAGCCACTTGGCGCGGCGGTGCCGTTATCATCCTTGCCGGTGATGGTCACCGTGGCCGTACTGGCGCTGCGATTATAAAAACCGATATAGCCAACCCGGCCCGACGCGTCGCTGGGCTGGAAGAAGGGAATGGTCACGGCGCTTGCCGCCCCTGAAAGGCTGCCCAGCCCGATCAGGGCCAGGGCGGCGGTGTTGCGAAGCAAGCCGGCGAGTGTCATGGGGCGTTCTCCAACCAAGATTGAGTGCCCTAATCTAGGTTGGAGCTTGTATGGATTGTGTATCGGTTTGTATCGTTATGTCTATTATTGAAGCCCACGCAATATGGCGTTGGGCAACGCCGCGTCATCCCAATCGGGCCGATTAACGGCTCCGGTACGCACAATGACCAGCTTCTTGGATGGCACCATGTAAACTCGGTGCCCACCACCGCCATCGAAGAAAACAACATCATCGGCCACATAGCCCTCAGAATGCTTGGCCCCAAAGGGGGTGTTGCGGTTGTACATGCGTTGGCCGCCTTTATCTGTCATGGGCGGTGCGCCAATCCACATTTGCAGGCCGTAGTTGGGGTTGCGCACCGACGGCGTTGTCATGGCCTTGACCCACGATTCCGGTACGACTTGGCGGCCATTATATTGGCCTTTATTGACCATCATCACGCCGACCTTAAGCCAGTCGCGCGGGCGCGCTTGGAAGTAGGAGAATGCTTTGGCTGTGCCGCCCGGCCGGTCAAGCCACACGGTTGCGTCTTTGGCTCCTAAGGGTTGCCACAGTTTTTCCGAGACAAAATCTGCGTAACGCTTGCCAGTTGCGCGTTCAATCAACGTCAACAAAATTTGAGAGTTAGCACTATTATAGTTGAACTCAGCGCCCGGCACTCGGTCGACTTCAGCGTTGAGAACGTGGCTTGCAATGTCTGGCCCCAAGAACGTGCGCAAGCCCTCGCTCCACGGGCTTTGCGCAAGCGCGTAATTGAAACGGAAATGCTTCATGCCTGATGTCATTTGCATCAGCTGTTTGATGGTGATGGTTTCCTTGCCCGTTCCGCGCCACTCAGCGATATAATTGGCAGCCGCGTCATCGATTCCGCCAATCTTTCCATCGGCGATCGCAAGACCAACACTCAGTCCTAAGACAGACTTGGCCATCGAGTACGTTTCTGAGACCATATCAGGTGTGGCATTGTTCCAGTATTGCTCATGCTCCACTTTTCCGTTGCGTGCTACGATCAACGACAACGATGACATTTTCTCGGCATAAGTAGCCGCATTTGTAATAGCCTCAGGCGCAATCGAGCGTTCAGGCTGGCCGAAAGCCGCTTCGCGCAGCTTGATGCCGGTCTTGGTGAAAACACGGCGCAGGAAGTCGAGGCGGGCGTCGGTGCGCCAGCTCGCG
>JANLSL010000449.1:0-12586 GCA_031362385.1 Alphaproteobacteria bacterium
ACGTTCAGATCGCTGTTTTGTATTTGCGCTTCAACGCCGATGGTTTTCCACACTTGCGTTGCCGCCAGCGCCACACGGCGCTGCACGTCATCGGTATTAAAACGGAATGTAAATTTCAACGGCTTGCCGGGGCCAAAGCCCGCTTCAGCCAGCAGCGCTTTAGCTTTTATGATGCGCTCAGCCATTGGCACCCCTTGCCAAGGCGACGGCGCTGGAACGTAACCTTTGCGCATAATCTCAGGGATCAAGCTATATGCAGCCACCTCGCCCGAGCGCATAATTTTATCGACGAACATTTCGCGATCGAGCGTCATGGACAACGCATTTCTGACGCGCGGGTCATCAAAAGGCGCTTTGCGCGTGTTGAAAGTATAATAAAGCAAGCCGTAGTTCTGCGTTACACTCAGATCATTGGGCAAATTTTCTATCACCCACTCAATTTGGCTGGGCGGAAAGCTGATCATCATATCCAAATCGCCCGCGCGGTACTGTTTCAATGCTGAGTTTTGATCTTCGGTGGGGTAATAAATCACTTCATCAAGCTTAACGGTATCCGCCGCATAAAACTTTGGGTTACGCGCGACGCGAATTTTACTTTGCGGCGTCCATTCCACCAGCTTGAATGGGCCATTCACAACAATGTTCTCAGGCTTGGTCCATTCCTTGCCGAATTTTTCAATCACCCATCGCGGCACGGGATAACAGCGATGGCCCAGCAGTTCGAGAAAATATGGCGTTGGGTTGAGAAGTTTAATTTCAAGTGTCGTGGCATCAACACTGCGAACGCCCAACGTTTCGACCGGCGCTTTGCCGCTGTTTACTTCCCGCGCACCTGCGATCATATAAAACATCGGGGCACCACGTGCTGCGGTTTTGGGGTCCATCGTGCGACGGAACGCATACGTAAAGTCATCTGCGGTCATGGGCCTGCCATCTGACCACAGCATTCCTTTGCGCATTTTGAAGGTGTACGTTTTTCCATCTGGCGAAATGGTCCAGCTTTCCGCCGCACCGGGAATCACGTTGGTTTTAGAATCGAGCGTGGTGAGACCCACAAACATTTCGAAGATAATGTTGCCAGCGTAGCCTGATGTTGTCAGATGTGGATCAAGGCTGTCAGGCTCAGCGATATTGGCCTTATGAAACACCATGGCCGCATGGGCTGTGAGACTGAGCCCTGCGCTGAAAAGCACTGTGGTCAAGACTGTGGCCAAGACGGTGTAGAACCGAGACTTAAACGACATGGTTTTTTTTCCTCATCACCTTATGCGTTGACCCAAGGATGGCATACCGCACGCGCGCCAGGAACACACGGTTTGGCCGGGCATATGGTAAAAAAACCTCTGGATCGTGCGCTCAAGTCGCGCAATGACATATACTTGACCATGGCAAACACGTGAGCGACCGTGCCCTCAACTGCTGACATCAACCGTCATCTCGGCATCTTACGCCGTCGCGACAAGAAAATCGCCCAGGCCATCAAACAGGCTGGGCTGCCAGGCTCGCGTAAAATGAACCCCGGGTTTGCCACATTGATTCGTATTATTATCGATCAACAGGTGTCGGTTGCGGCTGGTGCTTCAATTTGGGCGAAGCTGCAAGCCGCTGCAGTTAAAGTAACGCCAGAAGTGCTGGTGAACCTCAGCGAACCAGGTTTGCGCGCCTGCGGATTCAGCGGGCAAAAAGCGCGTTACGCCCTGGGCGTGGCCGAGGCAACCCAAGCAGGCACTCTTGATTTTGATGCCTTAGAAAACATGGATGACAACGCCGTGCGTGCCACGCTGATTGCACTGAAGGGCGTTGGGCCGTGGACAGCTGATATCTATCTCATGTTCGGTATGGGCCGGGCCGACGTATGGCCGGTCGGTGATTTGGTTTTGCAGTACGCGGCAGCTGCGCTCCTTGGCCTTCGCCAGCGCCCGACCCCGCAGCGCCTTGAGAAAATTGGCCACGCGTGGCGACCCTACCGCTCTAGCGCTGCACTCTTACTCTGGCGCTATTGGCACCATGTGGGCCAAGTGGCCAAGGCTGCCAAGGCCGCTAAAAAATAGCCCCATACAGTTTCGCAAAACTGTCATAGGGCAGCCCGCCTGGGGCATATATTCCTGGGGCTTATATTAAGGTATAAATTAAACCGACTTCGAGCACCCCCATGACAACCCTCAAAACTACATCGGCGACAACACGTCGGACATCAATGCAAATTGCCGCAAGCGCAGCCGCCGCAGCGTTATCCCAACCCGCCACCGCTGCGGGTTCTGCCTCGACGCTGACTTTCGCAGAACTCCCGCTGGTTTATGACGATATGCACCATGTCTCTGATGGGCACCGAGCAGATGTTCTTATTCGGTGGGGCGATCCGTTGTTTGTTGATGCCCCAGACTTCAATACCTACGCGCAAACTGCCGCGGCACAAAAACGTCAATTCGGTTCAGAAAACGATTTCATTGGTTTCATGCCGCTACCGTTGGGATCAATGTCATCTTCGGCTGGCTTGCTGTGCGTTAATCACGAGATGGTGCATAGCGAATTGATTTTCCCCAACGTCACGGAACAGTTTGACACTTCACGCCCCAAAGAATTGGTTGATGTTGAAATGGCTGCGCATGGCCACAGCATTATTGAAGTGGCGCGCATCAACGGCACCTGGAGCATCAAGCGCGACAGCACTTTCAATCGCCGCATTACAAGCCTTGAGACACCCACTGAAATCACCGGCCCAGCGGCGGGTCATCGGCGCCTGAAAACCAAAGACGACCCCTCGGGCCGCGCCATCATTGGAACACTAGCCAACTGTGCGGGTGGCCAAACGCCGTGGGGCACTGTGCTCATTGCCGAAGAAAATATTCACCACTACTTCGGCGGCAATCCACGCGGCACATCTGAAGAAGCCAACCATTTGGGAATGGGCATCACAACAGAATTATATTTCAGTTGGTATTTGCACTACCCGCGCTTCAATGTTGAAGTTGAACCGCACGAGCCCAACCGGTTTGGATGGATGGTCGAGATTGATCCGTATGATCCCACCTCCATGCCCAAAAAACGCAGCGCGCTGGGACGATTCAAACACGAAGGGGCCGGCTTTACTTTTGCACCCGATGGCCGGGTGGTTGTTTATTCAGGCGACGATGAAGCGTTTCAGCATATCTACCGCTTTATCTCGGCGCGCCCATGGAACCCAACGGAGCGTGAAAAAAATCGCAACATTCTTGATGACGGCACACTGTGGGCGGCGCGTTTCGATGACACCCAAACCGTGACTTGGTTGCCGCTGGTCTGGGGCCAAGGCCCTCTGACGGCTGCTAATGGCTTCGCCGATCAAGGCGACGTGCTGATCGAAACACGCCGGGCGGCAAAACTGTTGGGCGCAACGCCCATGGACCGGCCCGAAGAAGTTGTTCCTAATCCTGTCACCGGCACTGTGTTTGCGGCACTGACCAAAAACGCAAAACGCAAAGTAGCTGATGCCGCCAACCCACGCGTAAATAACAAGCACGGCGGCTTGATTGAAATGCTGCCACCCGGATTCGAGGCCGGCAAAGCCGACCATGCGGCAACCACTTACGGCTGGCGGCCTTTTATTCTGGCGGGCGACCCCCGCACACCCGACTCGGGGGCGCAGTATCACGCCGATACGTCGGCTAATGGTTGGTTTTCCAACCCCGACAACCTGGCCTTCGACCCCAAGGGGCGAATTTGGATGACTACTGATGGCCAGGTCGATTTCGGGCGCGCCGATGGCCTTTACGCGGCCGATGTGACCGGGCCCGGTAAAGCCATGAGCAGGCACTTTTTTTCATGCCCAGAAGGGGCCGAAATGACTGGCCCGTGCTTCACCCCGGACGGAACGACGCTTTTTGTTTCCGTTCAACACCCCGGCGAAGGCTCAGTTTTCAAGTTTCCGACCACCCGATGGCCGGACTTTAAAGAGGGCGTTCCGCCCCGGTCGAGCGTGGTTGTTGTGCAACGCCAAGACGGGAAACCGATTGGCTAGTGCTGTTTGGGTTGACGGATTGTTATGGGCATTGCAAACAATCCGTCATAGTTCTTTTACATGGCTGTCATCGCCGTGAAAGAACCAGGGGCTATGTTCGCGCCTCGTAAAACTGAATTTATATAAGAAAACCTAGGGGTTAGACCGATGAAATCGATTTCAAACCAGGGCCTGCGCGCTGGCCTGATGCTCTCAGTCGCTGTGGCGTCTTTGGGCGCTTTTGCCCCTCAGGCAGCCTTCGCGCAATCCACCGCGACTCAGCTGTTGGAAGAGATCGTTGTGACCGCAACCCAGCGCAAAGAGATGATTGGCCTGATCAATCTAGAAACAGTCGCGAAATCTCGCTCGACAATTTCTGCTGAGTACTTGGCGACACAAAGCTCGGGCCAGTCGATCATCGCTTCAATCAACCTTTTGCCTGGCGTCAGCTTTACGAATAGCGACTCATACGGTTCAAGCGGCGGCAACTTGCGCCTGCGCGGTTTTGACAATAACCGCATCTCACTCACCTGGGACGGCATGCCCACCAACGATACGGGCAACTACGCCATTTTCACCAACCAGCAGCTCGACCCAGAAATCATCGACCGCGCATCTGTCAACCTGGGCACCACCGACGTTGATAGCCCGACCGCAGCAGCCACCGGCGGCACGATCAACGTTCTCACCCGCAAGCCTTCCGAGACCATGGGTTTCCTCGGCGCTGGCTCGATTGGGACCAACGACTATCGCCGTATTTTTGCGATGACAGACACCGGTGCAATTGGCTCGTTGGGCACCAAAGCCTTTTTCAGTGCCTCGTACCAGAAATACGACAAATTTAAAGGCCCCGGCACACTTGAGAAAAAACAATTCAACGGTCGCATTTATCAAACCTTTGGCGATAACGGCGATTTCGTCAGCATCGCGGCCCACTACAACCAGAACCGCAATAATTTCTATCGTAATATCACGTTGGCCGAACTGGCCGCCAATGGCTACGGCTTCGATAACTTCTCGACCTGCGCGCGCGCTGCCGTGCGCCCTGGCTTGGCTGATAACGACGGCACTGGCTCGGCCAATAACGTTGGCGACCCAGCAGGGTGCACCAATTTCTTTGGTTTGCGAATCAATCCATCAAACACCGGCAACGTGCGTGCGCAGTCGAAGTGGACGATCAACGACAACTTTACCTTCACGTTTGACCCCTGGTTCCAGTACGTCTTGGCCAATGGCGGCGGCACGGCCGTCGTGAGCGAAACCGACAACCGTTTACGTGGTGCAAACAATGCGCCCGGCAAAGACCTCAATGGTGACGGCGACATCCTTGATAGCGTTCGCCTTTATACGCCGAACACAACAAACACCCGCCGCAACGGCCTTACGTCATCGCTGATTTATCGCATTGATGAAACCAATGTCGTTCGTGTTGCATACACGCGTGACTACGGTCGCCATCGCCAAACCGGCCAGTTTACGGCCTTGAACGCTGATGGTACGCCGCAGAACATTTTCGGTGGGCTCAAAGGCACCCCCGTTAAGACTGCCGACGGCGCTGACTTGCGCGGGCGTGATCGTTTCTCAATCGCTGAATTGAATCAGATTGCATTTGCCTATGACGGCAAGTTCGACGACGGTAAGTTCGGCGTATCACTTGGCGTTCGCAACCCGTACTTCCGCCGCCCGCTCAACCAGTATTGCTACACGCAGGTTTCCAACAACGCTCAAACCTGCACGACACAAACAGTGGTGACGACTTTAGCCGACGGCACCGTGACCTTCCCAACAAGCACGACGGCCAATTTTGTGAAGCCCTATAGCCGTACCTTAAAGTACGACAAAGTGCTGCCCAACGTCGGCCTGTCGTTCAAACCAAGCGAAGAGCAGCAAATTTACGCCAGCTATGCCAAGGGCTTTGCCTCACCACGCACAGATAACCTCTACAGCTTCTCGATCCAAACTGTGCAACCCGAAGGCACCAACACCTTCGACTTGGGCTATCGTTATCAGACCAAGCAACTCGTCGCCTCGACAGCTTTGTGGAAATCAAACTTCAGCAACCGCATTGTCAGCTCATTCGATCCTGACACGCGGCTCAGCATCGACCGCAACGTTGGCCCCGTAAAATTGTGGGGATGGGATGGTGAAGTGGGCTTTGAGCCAGTTGATAATTTGACCCTCTATAGTTCGGCCTCGTACAACCATAGCCGCATTCAGAAGGATATTGCCTTCAGTGCGACGGTTTCTGTGCCGACGACCGGCAAAGTGTTGGTTGAAACGCCGCACTGGACGTTCGCCGCACGCAGTGAATACAAGATCGCCGACCTCACCATGGGCGCCCAATTCAAGCGTGTTGGATCGCGGTTCTCGACTGACGTGAACGATGAAAAGGTGCCCGGCTTCTCAGTCGTGGATGCAAACGTGTCTTATTCTTTTGCAAGCTTGGGTGCAGAGGGTGTGGCATTGAAGTTCAACGTCAATAATCTGTTCGATAAGAAGTACTTAGGCAATATCACCACCACCCGGTTCTCAATCGACACCACCAAGCCATACGGTACACAAGGCGCGACGTTCTTCGGGGTTGGCGGTCGTCAAACCTTCCAACTGGCCCTGTCTGCTAATTTCTAAACGATAAGCTCTGCACTACAAAAAAGGGCGGCCCCGTCATCAGGCCGCCCTTTTTATTTGTGGAGCCAATATCGATTACGCTTTTTGCACCCCGGGCTTGCCGTTCTCGACCACAAATGAGGCGAGCTTTCGGAATGTGGGGGTGCGCACACGCACATCTTCTACAATCCTAAAGTCTGTGCGCCACATTTTCGCATCCAGGTCGCACAACACATAGCCACGGTAGCGGTCGTTGGCATATATAACGTTGGGGTTTTCGGCGAGGAGCGCATCAAACAATTTGGTGTTGTAGCTTTCGGTTGAGATTGATGTGGCAATAAACTCGGCTATCATCGTGGCTGATGCTTGGTCGAGGTCATTGTCTTTCACATCGCCGCAGAAAAACGCATGAATATCACCACCCAATGAAACAACATTGGTCAGTTTACGTTGTTTGATGAGGTCAAGAATTTTACGTTTGGCTGCCGGATAGCCGCCCCAATTATCGGTATAAACGCCGCGCGGCGGGCCTAAAATTTGATCAAAGCCCATCATCATCAACGTCTGGCCGATCACGACCCATTTGGCATCGGTGCGGCCAAAGTTTTTCTGCATCCAGTTTTCTTGGATGGCCCCTAACATTGACCGCGCGGGATCATTAATCTCAGCGCATTGCGTCACATCAACCGTGCGGCCCGCATGGAAGTCGGGCAACTCGCAAGGGTGATTCGAGCGGTACTGTCGCAAGTCCAACATGTTGAATTCGGCCAAGTTGCCGTAACTGAACCGCTGAAACATATACATATTCATGTTCGCGTCGGGCGCTGCCGTTGAGCGCAGTGGCATGTGCTCGTAATAAGCTTGGTATGCGGCAGCACGGCGCTTCGCAAACAGCGCGGGCGGATCATTATCTTCGCTGATCAGGCTTGCGTAATCGTTATCAACCTCATGGTCATCCCACATGAAAAACCACGGGCAATAGGCATGAGCTTTTTGCAAATCGGCATCGAGCTTATAGACCGCGTGAATTTGGCGATAATCTTGCAGCGAGCGCCCGTCGCCAATGGGTGAATGGCGAACAGTTTGGCCATACGAAACATCATAAATATAATCACCCAGGTGCATAATAAATTTTGGGTCTTGCGCGATCATGTCGCGATAGGCTGTGAAGTAGCCCTGCTCGTAATGCTGGCACGATGCAAATGCGAACTTAAGCCGATCAACCGCAACGCCAGGGGTGGGCATCGTCAACCCGCGACCAACCGGGCTTTGCGCAGTGCCGCAAACGAACCGATAAAAGTATTCACGATCTGGTTCAAGGCCACGCACCTCAACGTGAACGCTGTGGGCCCACTCAAACCGGGCATAGACGTTGCCCTTGGCGACAATCTTTTTGAATTTGGAATCGCTGGCTACTTCCCACGTCACAACGATTGCTTCATCGGGCAACGCCTTAGGGTCATAAGGGTCAGGCGCAAGCCTGGTCCAAATTACAAAGCCATCGGCAACGGGGTCGCCTGAGGCCACACCCAATTGAAATGGGTCATTGATAAATTGCGCAGGCCCCGCCATGACCCGGCTGATGGGCCCCAGGTTGGCCACAGCCACCCCCGCCCAGGCAGCAGCTTGGCGCATAAAGCGACGACGTTGGTTCATCTCAATCGTCATAGGCACTCATGTTCTCGCAAAATAAAATCACTTTAAGGCGGTGCGCCAGAGCCAAGGGGTGAACGTTTCATAAAACATTCAGCCCAGGGTATATGTCTATAAACTTTGCCTTTTATTGGCAGAAAAGTCGATATTTCAGAGGCTCAAGTGCCCCTCTGGACCCGATCTTGCCCGCCGATCTTCCCCCTTGCCTTTAGCTTGTAGGCCCCTATTCTCCGCCGCCATTTCGCGGGTTTCCCCAAAATGACCCGCACCTCAAGCCTAGGATGATCGCCGTGAGTGAATCAAACACGCCCAATAAGAACGAGCAACAAATCCCGCCCATGTTCTATGAGCGACCAGAGCCCCTCTCTGTTGCAACGCACGGTAAATTTAAAGTGCGGCCGGAATTTGATTTCTCGCATGCAGCTAAATCCAACGCTGTCCCTATTACCGCCCCTGAGTTCGTTCTGGCCGCGCGTAGCTACCCCATTATTTTTGTTGGCGACATGCTAATCCCCACGGCGGCATTGGGTTTCCAACCTGATGAAAACTTATTCGTTACCCCCGATGGCACCTGGGACCGTTATACCTACGTGCCAGCCTATGTGCGCCGCTTTCCATTCATTTTGCTGGGGGCACAAGATGCTGAGCGCTTGCAACTGGGCGTCGACGAAAAGGGCGCGTCAAAAAAGGCTGATGCGCGTGCGTTGTTTGAGGGCGAGACCGAAACCGAAACGGTGCGCGCTGCGCTAGGCATGTGCGAACAATTCCATCAGGCTTATCTTTTCACGCGCGAATTTTCGCAAGCCCTGCTCGACACCAAGCTTGTCGAAGAACGTACACTCGACGTTCAGATGCCTAATAATGAGAAGATGAATGTTGGAACCTTCATGGCTGTGAACGAAGACAAGTTCAAAGCCCTGCCTGATGCCACCGTGTTGGATTGGAAGAAAAAAGGCTTCTTGCACGCGGTATATTTCCACCTGCAATCTTTGAACAACTGGGATGCGCTGCTGGCCAAGACGAACGATAAGGTTAACGCCGCCACCCCAAGCGCTTAACAATCTAAGTACTTAAACGCTGGCCAACCCATCGCCGGTGCGCCACGCCGTCAGGTGGCCCTGACCCCGCCACAGCAAGGCGTTGTCAGATTCGCTTTCACCCAAAGCGGCAAGCCAGGGGCTCCGCAGCGCCCAATAGAATTCACGGCTCAGGCCGACAGTGCGAAATACGCGGTATTCCGTATGACTATCAGGTAATGGCGCTGATACCGGATCATCTGCGATGCGCCACACATCAGATGGCGTCAGTGGTCCTGCAACGAGGATCAAACTTTGCCCCACAGACGACGTTGCTATTGGTGCTTGCAGATGAGCGGTGTCTAACACCTCCTCAACCGGTCCCGTGGCTATTTCGATTTTTTTGCCGCCCCGCGATGGTGTCAGATGAATGCGACCACGGCGCTGTTCAACAACTTGTCGGCTGGGGGTCATATTCCACGACACAAGTGTGTCCTCGCGAAACGTCCACGCGCGCGCACCACCTTCAGCCACCGCAGTGCCTGCGGTGCGCAGCATGGCGTGCTCGCCCAATCTTACGCCGCGCAGGTTCAGCGCACTTCCAGGGTGGAATGCCGATGAGGTGACCCGTACACGATCCTGGGCAAAAGAGTGCGCCGGGGACAGTGCCACACCCGCTGAGGCGATGCCTGCAGCACAGATGTGGCGGCGTGAAAACTTCAAGGGCAAATTCTGGGTCATGGTTTTGCCTGGGGCCACTCGTAGCGATATTGGAATGACGGACGTTTGCACACGTTGTCGTACCACGCACTCAGACCTGCGCGACCTTGGCGCCAATCGAAGGTTTTATCACCCGGCATCATATCGTGTTCTTGGATCGGATTGCGCAACTCCAGATAGCTAATACCCCCGGCCATGCAAATATGGCCGATATGGAGGTTAGCCGTTGCGAATTCCAGCACTTCAAGCTCCATCCGGTCGAGCGCATTGATCACTTTGCGCCGCTCGCGCAGCATGTAATCGGCATGGCGCGCGTCAGGCTTGCGCCACCCTTCAACCCGCATGTTGGTTGTGGCATCAAACATCCCTTCGCCCAGCATCGCTTGGCGCAGCGCAGGCCAGCGCGCAGGGGCCGTAGGGAAAACCGAACGCCCGCTGATTGAAAGCGAGTCAATATACTCGCAAATAACGACGCCGCCGATGAGCGGCATACTATCGTCGAGAATAAGGCATGGAACTTTACCCATGGGGTTATGGTTCCAAATGGTGGTGTCATCGTCGAAGGGAACCGACCGCTCAAAGGTCAGCCGGCCCAGCACTCCAGCTTCATGGGCAACCACAAGGATTTTATGGATGTATTTGGGATTTGGTGTGAAAACGAGCTTCAAGGTACTGCCCCTGGTTTAAAGTTCTAGCTATGCTGGTGCAGCGACCAGTTTTGAGCAAGAGACGACGTAATGCGTGTGACGCAATATGAGCTTTACCGGGAATCCTACGGTCAATGGACCTTGGGCACCCGATTCATGCCCAAAGACGAAGCCTTAGCACGGGCGCGGGCCGAATCGACATGGGTGCAAGGGCGCACGCCCGTTATTTTGCTGCGTGAATTTACGCTCGAGGACAGCACTGAGCCTGAAGTGAACGTTGTTTACCGCAGCCCCGGTTCGTTTGCCTCGATTAAGCCCCCCGACATGGACGGCAGCATTTCCGGCCAGCTGACCATGGCGATCATGAATGGAGTGATTATCGGCGCGGTCGGCGGTGGCGTGGTTGGGCTTGCCACAAAATCCATTGGCCTTGGGATCTTGCTTTTCCTTGCCCTTACGGCAGTGGGTTGTTTGGTGTTGTTCCGCATGATGGTGCCACCCGAATCAATGATGTGGCGCAACAAATTATCAAATAGTCGGCGCAAGGTTGTGCAAGCCATTGTCGCCGCCGCGGCAGAAGACCAGCCAGAACATAGCAATACCCCAGCCAATACCCGCCCGGAAAACAAACGGCCCTGGCGCAAGGGTGCGTTTTCGCATCCATCTGGCCAACCGCCACGCGTGAGTGTGCGCGGCGGAAGCACAATTGTGAATGAAGCAAACCCTTCGATAAATGGCTTGGATGGCAAACGTCGAAGTGAGTCAGCTTCGGATTTACTTCAACACCTGATTAATCGTCAGGTCGAGGCGATGACAACCTTTACCGAGAGTGCGATGGGCACTTTGGGCCGCGCAGCACAAAGCTTACAAGCGTTCGACCGCTATGGGATCAACCTCTATGTCGCAGGCGCCGCGCAAGAATTAGCCTGGCGTGAAGCACTGACCGCAGAAACCTTGCAGAGCATTCTGGTTGATCTTTTCACCAAGCAGGGCCAAAGCGCTGATGATGTTAAAGTTTTTTGTAGCCGCCTTGACGGCGCGCTGGCCCGGCCGCGCTACAAAGCCATGCTTGATGCAGGAAAAGCAGCCATGATGGCCGTGCTTTCTGGGGCCGCACCGCCAGAAGAAGTAACCCTCAGTACGGTTCTGAGGGCCTGGAGCAACCCGCACGACAAAACCGTCGCTGCCAGCATGTACGCTGTTCTACTGACCGACATGATCGGCTCAACTGACGCGACCCGCAAACTTGGCAACAGCGGAGCCCAACGCATGTTGCGCGGCCACAACGCCATCGTCCGGGCAGCCCTTAAAGAATGCAAGGGAACTGAAATCAAACACACCGGCGATGGCATCCTGGCTATTTTTGATGCCCCGGCCAATGCAGTGGAAGCTGGGCGCGCAATTCAGCAAGACACTATGTCGTATGTGCAAGAAAACCCTGACCTACCGTTGTCATTGCGGATCGGGGTTGAGTATGGCGAAGGCGCACAAGAGGCCGGCGAATATTTTGGCCCCGTGTTTAGTGCTATTGAAGCGACCTGTGATGCTGCGGGCGGTGGTGAAGTTGCCGTAACACCACTGGTTAAAGATAAGTCCGCCAGCAGTAGCATCAAATACGTGCCCTTGACGCCAAGCCCCACTGCTAAAGCTTTTGTCGAGGGTCTTTTCAAGCTCGTCTGGGAGCCCAAGCGCGTGTACAACGCCCCACCGCTTGAGTATCGCCAGCTTGGCGCCCACGGCGGTAAACTCGGCACGCCGAGCGATCAGTAGCCGCGCCGACGCCCTTCTCTTTTATATTTTGAGTTCTCATTGTCAGAGCCTGCGCCACCCCCCACGCCATCTCCTGCTGTTTGGCAAGTATTGCGGGACCACAAAACCTTCCGCGCCATCTGGCTGGCGGGTTTGGTGTCATTGGTTGGCTCGTGGATGCAGAATTTGGGCGCAGCCTGGTTGATGACCGACCTGAC
>JANLSL010000464.1:0-9187 GCA_031362385.1 Alphaproteobacteria bacterium
CCACGAGCAATCCTAGTTACCCCTGATTGGTGGCCGAGGTCAAGATGAAGGGTGCTGTAAGGGCGCCTGAATGCGCCGGGGTGGTGACCCATTGCGCCCGGTATTTACTTCAGCCGCGCCGCATATTTTTTCAGCGCGTTGAAATATTTGGAGCGGTCAGCGTCACTCGACTCTTCCTGCCCGAGCTCTAACATTTTGAGTTGAAGAAATTTGCCTCGCCCCGAATTGCACCAGACGAAGCTGTCGTCGAAACACTCATAATCAACAGCGCGATCATCAAGTAGCTCTACTTGGGGCGCTTTGCCCAGCTCTTTCAAATATTCATACACTGCATACATCGCCAGCTGATCGATCCCCCAGCGCAAGCGGTTGTGAGCATAAAAATGCGCGACGTAAGCAGCAATCAAGCGCAAGTATTCAATTCCGGCTGGGGTGGGGGCGATGGCCATAACACTGGCGTTGAATTGATTCCAGGGGTCCCATCGACCCGGCCTGACTCTAAATGCTGCATCAGTATTGCCCATCGCAGCAAACATTGGTGCTGGATCGCGCCGAACTAACGCGTCAACATCCATAAGCCACAATGTTTTATCATATTTTCTGAGGTGGTGATAAAGTCGGATAAATCGTATGGCATGATAATAGCACCGCGCCTCCATGTTATCTCGCTGATCCATGCCAGGGCGCTCGGCAGAAATTGCAATTTTTGTTTTTGTTAAGGCAGCACAGAACGATTTAACGGTCGCCCATTCTTCGTCGCTGCCATCCATAATATGGAGGTGAACCTGAGTGTTGGGCGTTTCCGAATCGATTGACAACAACATGATACGAGCAAAATCGACATAATATTGATAATTGCACGATAGATAAATGATGTCCTTATCAGAGAAGGTCTGCGGCAATATCTCTAGCAAAGGTGGCAGCTGTTTCTCCAAGTCAGACTCAGGCATTCGTTCAAGGTTTTCGAAAAACTGAGGTTGAAATGCAATATTTTCATTTATTGTTCCTGGCTTATTCTTAGATAACTTTTCAAAATAAATCTCAGACTCCACCCGTCGCCCAAGCGAGAAAAGCGTGCACGCCATGGCCGCGATTGCCCCCTTGTCCTCAGCGTTTGCTTGGAGAACGCGCTCAGCAACTCGCATGTACTCATCGCGTTCTGCCGCGCCATACGTAAAGAATAACTCATCCATCTTTGTGGCGTGGTAGGGCATAAGCCCGGCGCGCGTTCTTTCCGCCCATTCTTTATAAGTGGCAGTATGATTGAGATAAGCAAATAGACGCTGAGGTTTAGCGTTGTCCGCGGGGCGTGCACGAATCACGGCTTCTAGACCCACCGTGAGTTCCGGAATCGAAAGTAAATTTGAATACCTGATCGCGATTTCGAGATTATCGGGCTGAATTGCCAGAATCTTCGTGTAACACTTAATAGCAAATCGCCGTGCAGTAGCTTTCTCATAGATGTCGCCCAGCCCGCGAAGCGCTCGAACGTCTGTCGGCAGTTTCTCAAGAACTTTGCTAAAATGCAAAGCAGCTTTTTGTAGGTCGCCTATTTCACGCAACGCTTCTCCAAGCGTTGTGACGAACGCGGCGATTGGCTGTAGCTCTACGGCTTTTTGAGCTCTCGCTAATGCCTTATCCGCTTGCCCCAACGCCAGATGCCCGCGCGCTGCCAGATCAAGGGCGGGCGCGTGATTTGGCACATGTGGAAAAAATTGCTCCAGGATATCGAGGCCCTTTAGGAGGTTGCCCTTTTGCATTTCATCATCAGCAGACTGCAAAAGCTTGTTGAGGTCCTCGATGTTCATTAATGAGTCTCGCTGTGCATAAATCGCTGAGAAATGAGTAATAAGCCGATCATTCCGACTGGATGGGACATGCCAAGCGTCAGCGTGGCCGCATTCATCAAAGTTCAGACTTAGGTTCGAAGTATTAGTAAACACTTAGCAATAGCAAGAAATACTATCTCATTCCTTTTGGAACGCGGGGTTTGACGGGGGTTCCGGTCAGC
Source organism: Alphaproteobacteria bacterium (assembly GCA_031362385.1). GTDB lineage: Bacteria > Pseudomonadota > Alphaproteobacteria > Rhodospirillales > Rhodospirillaceae. The sequence continues at coordinate 2,012 of JANLSL010000464.1, forward strand.
AAACTGATGACATGTGCCGCAGTCAGGAAAATCAATAGCGTCATGAAAAGCATAGCCGCAGTATACGGAAAGACTCGCACACGCCCGGGATCGGTCTTTTTGCGCGATTGAAAAAAGAAAAATCCGAATAGCGTTAGTTCAACTGCCAGTGCGCCGATGCTGAGGGTGAGTTCAGATAACAAAACGATATCCTGCCAATTTCAATGTAGTTACGGAGGTCAGCCAACATTGCCAGCTGATTTATCTTTAAAATCAATAGTTGGTACTTCAAGCGGTTTAGGTGGCGGTGGTTTACCAGGGTCACCTTCTTGCCAGTCAACCAAATATTCTTCGATCAACTTGCGTAGATTAAGTTGCGCTTTCTGATTGAGTTGCTTCGCCGTTGCTTTGCGGTACCAGTCGGCAGCCTTCTTGTAATTTGGCAGGTCGGTGTAACCGACGTGATAAGAAACCCCCAGCATAAATGCGGCGTCAGGAACATCTTGTTGAGCAGCAGACTCAAATAGTGGCATAGCTGCACACCAGTCAGCGGCAACTCCTCCCCGGCCATTGGCGATCATGAATCCAAGCCAATACTGTGCGAGCGGATGGCCTTGGCGTGCGGCATCCTCCCAGATCAAAATCGCGGCACCGTCATTCTTATCAATGCCGAGGCCATTGGAGTAAGCCGTCCCAAGAAAGAACAATCCATCGGCGCTACCCTGTTTGGCCGCGGCGACAAATAAATTAAATGCCCTGTCCGGATTGAGTGGCAAAGCCTTACCGTTTGCATACCTCAGGCCCAACTCAACCTGAGCCACGGAATCTCCGACAGCAACGCGAGAGAACAACTCGTCTACACTTAGCTTCTCGGCTTTTTCTAATTCATTGCGGGCATTCTGCGTTTCAACCGTGGCGAGCTGGCTTAGCCCAGCGTTTATGCCTACGCAGCGTTGGGCCGTGGCCTCAGTTTTGTCCGCCACTCCCCCAAAGCTTTTGTGCTGTTGAGATGGCAGATTGGCACAGGCAGCTAATAATGTAGCTCCCAGGAAATAAAATCCACAATGGGCTGTAATTTTACGGGTAGCACTCATTTTTGTCCTTTGCTTACTCGGGTTGGAACATCAGTGAACTGGATTAATCTCAGAGGTTTCTAATTGGTATCAACTTTCCCTTTTGTGTCGGATGGACCATTCAGTCCGGTGAGCTGATCGCGGAAAGCGTCTCGGAGTGCATTCGCAGTTTCAGAGCTTTCAATAATGTAGGGTGTCAGAAGGACGATAAGTTCTGTACGGTTGCGCCCTTTTGTCGTTGTTTTGAAAAGGTTACCAATGAATGGAATATCCATGAGGATGGGGATTCCATTTTCAGACTTGCTGACGTTCTCTGAAATAAGCCCGCCCAGCAGTGCGGTTTGTGAATCATCAAGTGATAAAGTAGTCGCAATACTACGCGTCAAAATGAGAGGACTTTGTACATTTGATATACTGTTGGTCTGTGCTTCGCTGACTTCCTGAGAAACAGTAAGCTCAACGCGGCGATTGGAATTAATGGTGGGGTCAATTCTGAGATTGACGCCCGTGTTTCGGTATTGAATGTCTTGCAGTAGTGCGCTCGTCCCTCCAACCGTACCCGTAGGTGAGGTTTGCTGTGTTGTAATGATCGGCACCTGCGTGCCGATATTGATGTTGGCTGGTTTTCCATTGCTGGCCACAAGCCTTGGGCTGGAAAGGATATTCACGCGGCTCTTGTCAGCAAGCGCTTTGAGCGAAGCGGTAAACTGGCCGGTGTCTCTGATTAAGTTTACAAGCAATCCGTTCTCTGACTTTATAGTCGAACGCGATCCAGCTACGGCTGCCCCGTTATCAAAGTTCAGAACTGAACCCAAAGTTTCCCCTTGTTTCAGGGTCACTTCTGCCACCATTGCTTCAATCATCACTTCAAGGGGCGCACGGTCCATCTGTTCAACTAGGGCTCTGAACTGCGAGTATTCTTCGGCAGTTCCCTGGAAAATCAAAGCGTTTCGCGGTTTGTCGACAATCACTTTATTGGTGCTCGCGGTTCCGCGCTGATCCACCGCAGCCGCGGAGTTGGCAGCCGATGCACTCCCCGTGGCAGTCGAGTTTGTTGGCATTAGTGCGCCGGCTCCGGCAGCAGCCTTAGAGCTGCTTCGGATTCCTAAAAGTTCCTCAACGACGGTGGCAATATCTTCAGCTTTCGTATTGTAGATCGGGTGGTAAAAAACACCCTTTGTCTCGACAGTTTGTGAAGGTTGGTCAAGCTCTCTCGCCCATTCGAGGACATGCCGCATAACGCTATCGTCAGAGCCAAAAATCACAATGGTATTGAGTGGCCTGATCGGTACCAGCTTGATTCCAGTCGAGTTGCCCCCCCCAATTGCCGCGCTGTATCCCTCTGCCGTCAAAACTTCCACAAGCTGCGCTGCGAGCCGATCAGCACTCCAGAAGGCCGGAGAGAGGCGCAAACTTTTCGAACCAGCCAGGGCAGGTTGATCTAGAACCGTAATCGTCTCCTTAGCAGCTTCGATGTCCTCTGCCTTGCCCAACAAAAGCAATCCGTTGGCAAAAGGGAGGCTTTGGTATTGAAGACGGTCTTTGAGGGATTGCTGAAGCCAGTTTTGCATCAAGGCAGCAGGAATCGCGGTGAGTGGCGCCCAATAAAAAACCGGACGCATGTCATTCGGAACACTTGGCAGTGCACGCGAGCGAACAATGCGTGGAATATCTTGTCGCATCGATGCGCTTTCCACGATGCGGTAAACTCCATTCTGATAGAGAACACCAATGCCATAATTGCCGAGAACCTCGCGAACAATGCCCAGAAATTGATTGGGAGGTAAGCCTTGTGCCGTTCGCAAAGTAACGAGTTGCTCACGCGCCTGCACGGCATTGTCGATTTCGAAAGTAACTTTCAAAAGCTCGCCAAAGACGGCATTCACAAATGCGGGGAGACGGATGCCCTCAAAGTTGACGCTGATGTTATCGCCCGAAAGTTTAGGAGGTTCTTGCGTCGAATACGGTTCTGCCAAGGTTCGGCCGATGGGTGTCGTTACGCTGTCGCCTGACTCAAGGCGATCACGCTGCGCTGCGGTGTTAGCAGCAATCATTTCTCGACCAGTTTGCTTGCTCGCTGGCTTTGTAATTTTCAAAGGCTCAATGCTAGGGATCAACGAATCGTTGATGCAAGACGTCAGCGCAAACGCGCACAGAGCCATAATGAGATGCTGTGGCGCTGGTCTCTTTTTCGCTTGCGAGATAATTTGGTAAGCTCTTCTTTGACAAAAATTCATTTTGGTTTGCTTTCAACGAAAAGCTTTAAAGTTTGAGGGCCGCCTTCACGTTCAAATGAGAACTGACCCTCGGCTATCTCAATGATTTTCTCATCACCGGGCAATAGATCGCCAACCTTGAGTCGCAAGATCTTATTTTTCTCGGTTGCGATGACAGCGATCACTTGTCCTCCCTGATTGATAGTTCCCACGAAGTTCCAGGGTGCAACTTTCTTAACGATCTGTGGCTCTGCCTTCTTCTTTGGTCCTCTGGCTTGTTCAGTCCAAAAGCGAGACGCAATTTCTTCAGTATTCACCTCTAAGGCCGCCGGGGCTGAGATTTTTGGTATACTCCACTTGTCCACTTGTGGTGCAAGTCCTGCCGATGAGTTTGCCCGAATCAGCCCGAACAAAACCCCTGCAACGGCAAACAGGCCTACTGTTATCGCATGAGAAAAGTAGGGTTGGTTATATGAAAGCTGACCCCACAGCGTTTTAAGTTTCATTGCATTCATCGTGATGTCTCTGGCAAGACAACAAAAGTTGAAATATCCATTTCGATCAGAGCGTTGCGTCCGCCACGGATCATGAGGCGGTCAACGACGAGGATTTTCTCAAAACTTGCAGCAGCGCTAAGGACGTCAATCAACGCTTCGGGTTCAAACGGCATAATTACTTTGGCCGTCATGCGCTGAACCCCTGCGAGCGGCCCATTGGCGCTGGTATCTGAGGCTGCAGTCACTGCGGCGCGTTGAATTCTGATAGTGTCGGGGCGAACCCCCAATTTCTCAATGCGTTCGCGCAGCCAGCGCTCAAGGCTCGCTTCGGCAAGCCCGGCCGTTTCAGCGGTCCAGAACCTTTGATAGAGTTGAAATCTCAGGGTCTCACTCTCGCGTTTGCGATCTGCCCATGAACCTTCGTTGATCTGTTGCTTGAGGCGGGCGAGGGAAGTTTGTGCGGCTGTCAGGTCTTTGCCTTGTTGGCGCGCCAGTCCGATCGTGAGCGTTAACAACGCAAGAAAAACAATCACACTCGCGGCGGCGATCATAGGCCGCAGCCGCTCAACTTGAAGGAGCTGCTTGTCGAGCCAATCACGTGCATTGTTAACAGCGCCGCGGAAAGATGTTGTTGCGGTTGTCATTGAGCGACCTCAGCCAACGCACGCTTTGTCACGGCCATACGTATTTGTAGATCACGTTCAGGGCCAATCAAAGTTCCACTTACGTTTTCAAAACGTTGGTCGCGCTCAAATAAAGTAATGTAGGCAGTCGGATCTAAAGTTTGATCGCCGCGCAGGAGAATTTCTAAATTCCCGCGATCATAATTCCACGACATCACACGCGGGTTGCCAGTGTTGACGAGTAGTTTGATTGCTCCGCTTAAGGTGAGGGCCTGATCAGGATACTCGTCCAGTTTCATAAAATCCTCGACCGCCGTCAGATTGGTATAGGCGCGGGTCCGATCTGTGCGAATGTTTTGATTCGCAGCGTCAAGCGATGTCCGCTCTGCCATTAAGCTGCTTGTCGCAATTGTATAAACCGAAATTTGCCCTGCTAAAAATACGAATGGGCAAATGGCTATCGTGGCAGCAATTGCCAGGACGCGTTGACTTTGAAGCAGCGATGCCCAGTCGTCGAGAGAGAAAGTGCCCTCGGTCCAAGGGCGATCCAGGAGTGCTATGTTGGCCGGCTCTGATAAAGCTGATGTGTCGTTTGTGGCTAAACCGACAGAGCGCAAGAACTTTTGCCATTCGGTTGCATCAGGAATTTTGGGCCACCATCGGCTCGCGCGCAAGAAGCCATCATTCCAATATTGTCCTTCGACGCCGTCCAGCATCGTCGCCAGTCGCGGACCGTTAGCGCCGGGTGCTCGGATAAATGTCTCGGGGACAACGGCAGTGTTTCTCGGAACGTTGGCCGTATCCTGTGCTGCTTGGACGCGCGCGTTATCCCAGGCATAGACAGTTGCTTCGTTGCCCTTCCATGCCGCTGCAAATGCCGGGTCTTTGAAAGGGAAAGACTTGTGGACCTGCAAGTTCAATGCAGCGTTGCGCTTGCTCTCAGGCAATCCGGCCGGAACACTAAAGGTTAGGTGGTGGGTCATTTGTCTGCTGAGAACCCATAGGGCGCGGCGGCCGCGGGGGGCCATCTTCTGTATCTGTGCGCTCGAGTGCGTCCACAGTGTCGGGAGCTGGGAAAACCCCTTCTGGAGGAGGTTCTCGACGAGCCGTTTCGGAAATTGCAGGGATGGGAAAAGCATAATCAATCCGCCATGGTTTGGTCTTGGCACTGAAGTTATCGATCGTCAATGAAAAGCGCACCCGCGCGCCATTCGCGGGGTTAATAACCTCTACAATGGTGCAGGGGCCGGGCGCGAACGTAAAAAAGAACGGCTCGTCGCGCACGAGTGTATCGGCACTGGCAGCAAACTCACGAATGTTTCGAAATGGCCTTTCTTTCCGGCGCTCAAGGACATTGTTCACATTCTCATCAAGAAGGCCTGAGAACGTGCTTAAAATTGCTTCGCGTGAGGCCGTGTTGGGATTAAAGCCTGCGCCGATGCACGTTGATAAGAGCGGGGCCTCCTGATCGCGCTTCCATAGTTCGGGAACCTGATCCCACCCAAGAACATATTGAGCTTCAAGTGGGGTCATCAGCCACGCATTAGCTGGTGGGCGCCTTCCGAGACGTTCGTATTCGCGCTGCTCTGCCCCCGAGATGCGCGTCAGATCGTCGCGATCAGTGTAGTCTTCAAGCGCGTCAACCATACTATTCTGAGTCTGCTCAGGCACATTGTATAAGGCCAAGAGACGCCGGACGTAGGGTGCAGAGACAGTATTGAGGCTGACCATTCCTCGGCCATCGTAAAGTCGCAAAATATAATCAGGGTTACTTTCAATTTTATAAGCACGCCCATCCATGTTGATGTAGCTAGAACTTTGATAGTCGGCAGTCATCAGTGCAGTAGCGTCGGTCTGGTCAATTTTATTAAGTAACTTACCAACTTCAATGCCGCGGTAGGTCATCGGGCGGGTGCCGATAATGAATATCAGCTCATTTTGAATATCTGAGACAACTGTTTGCGCCTCAATGCTGTCGCTGAGGATGCGCGCATTATCTGTCGCGCGTGCGACCCAGTCTCCGACTGCAACGACAATCATTCCGATCGCCGCAATGACCCATAACGTCAAAGGCAATATAAAGCCCCGTTGTACTGGGCTCGCTTTCTGTGTGCAGACTCTCCTAAGCAGGGACATGGCGTACGACTGAGGTGTTCAATATTAAAAAATGAAGCGCCATTCTAATGGCGCGTTGAGTGATGCAATTCTAACAAAATCAGCAGCTGTGGCGTGTTACTTTGACGTCAGCTTGTGTGGCAAAAATCCCTCACATCAAGGGAATCTAACAACAAATTTAGTAATAATGTTGAGTCGGTGCCGATCTTCAAGCCTCAACGAGCTACCTCAGGGTTTCCCTAAGAGAGCTTATGACGCGCTTGGCATCATCTTCGGTCATGCCGGGGAAAATGGGCAACGAAAGGCAACGGTCATAATATTTTTCGGCCGCTGGAAAATTCCCCCGTCGGTGTTGGTAGCGTTGGCGATAATAGGGATGAAGATGCACAGGAATGTAATGAATTTGGGTTCCAATGCCCTTTTTTCTAAGCTCATCGTAAGCTGTTTTGCGTGTGATTGTCATCTGATCAAGTCGTAATTTTACAACAAACAAATGCCATGCGCTGGTTGAGCCCGAAGGGATTGTTTGGACATCAAGCAGCCCGAGCTCAGGAATAACAGATCGATAATAATCAGCAATCTCTTGGCGACGCGCGACGAACTGGTTCAATTTCTTAAGCTGACTCAATCCCAAAGCGCATTGCAGATCGGTAATGCGATAATTCAGCCCCAA
>JANLSL010000565.1:0-9245 GCA_031362385.1 Alphaproteobacteria bacterium
ATTGGTGCCTCGGTCCCTTGTCTGCTGGTCGGTTCGGCTTCTAGACTGAGTTCATAATTTAAAGACCAATTCAAAAAGCAACAATGCCAATTCCAAACACCATGCGCGCCATTGAGATCAAAGCTCCGGGCGGACCAGAGCAACTTGTGCTCACCCAGTGCCCTGTGCCAGCGCCCCGAGCCAATGAAGTTTTGATTCGCGTGCAGGCAGCAGGCGTCAACCGCCCCGATGTTGTGCAGCGCTTGGGGCTTTACCCTGCACCCCCGGGTGCTTCTGATTTACCTGGCCTTGAGGTGGCTGGCACAATTGCAGCACTTGGCGCTGATGTCGGGAATTTCAAAACTGGCGATAGCGTGTGTGCACTATTGCCTGGCGGCGGCTATGCAGAATTTGCGACCGCTGATGCAGGCTCATGCTTGCCTATACCAAGTGGGTATTCATTTGTTGAAGCCGCAGCACTTCCAGAAACTTTTTTCACGGTCTGGCATAACGTGTTTGAGCGGGGCGCGCTTAAAGCAGGTGAAACGCTGCTCGTTCATGGCGGGACCAGCGGCATTGGCACTGCAGCGATTCAGATCGCAAAACTAAAGGGCGCAAGTGTTGTTGCGACCGCTGGCAGCGATGAAAAATGCACGGCCTGCATAAAGCTTGGCGCGACTGTTGCCATCAACTACCGCACCCAGGACTTTGTTGAAGTTGTTCGCAATCTGCCCAGCAAGGGTGTTGATGTCGTTCTCGACATGGTGGGCGGTGACTATCTGGCCCGCAACCTCAGATGCCTCAAGACAGATGGCAGATTGGTGGTGATCGCCTTTCTGAAAGGTGCGAAAACCGAGATCGACCTTAGTGCCATCATGATGAAACGGCTGGTGGTCACGGGCTCGACGCTGCGCGCGCGCGACCTGGCCTTTAAAGCCAAATTAGCAAAAGCAGTACACCAGGAGCTTTGGCCCGCCCTGGGCCAACGCCTGATCACCCCCCAGATCCACAGCGTCCTGCCCCTGGCCGAGGCGGCCGCTGCCCATCGACTGATGGAAAGCAGCGCCCATATCGGGAAAATAGTCCTAAAAGTCGAATAATATCAGATATTTGACGAATGGTTTGACCGGGCCCAATTAAACCCGATATATACCCCCACCTCCAAACAAACGGGTCTTGATTGAACTTGCGTAGCGCCCGAGTACGGCGCGCTCAGTGTTTTTAGATCCGCAACACGTTATTGACCGAAAGGATACACGCCATGGTGCTGCCCTTGATGCCCAAGGCTACGGCTGTTTGGCTGGTTGAAAATACCGCCCTGTCATTTGAGCAGATCGCTGGCTTCACCGGCATGCATGAACTGGAAATCCAGGCCATCGCTGATGGCGAAGTTGCCGTGGGCATTGTTGGCGTGAGCCCGGTGACCAGTGGGCAACTGACGGCTGAAGAAATCGCGCGCTGCGAAGCTGACCCTGCGGTGTGGTTGAAGATGACCAAGACCGACATCCCGCTGCCCAAGGCGCGATCAAAAGGTGCGCGCTATACACCAGTGTCAAAGCGTCAAGACCGACCCGATGCCATCAATTGGATTTTGAAGCATCACGCTGAGTTAACCGATGCGCAGATTTCACGGCTGCTGGGCACCACCAAAGCAACCATCTCGAGTGTGCGTGATCGTAGCCACTGGAATGCGCCGAACATTAAGCCACAGAACCCAGTAACGCTGGGCCTGTGCAGCGAAGCTGATTTGGAAAAGGCCGTTGTGCTGGCGCAACGCCGCGTGACCAACGCTGCCAAAGCAGTCGAACGCAAAAAACGCCGCGACGCACGTGAAGCCATAGCCGCCCAACAAGCCGCTGAAGCTGCTGCTGCACCTGAAGCACCCCCCAGCGCTTAACTAAAAAAAACGCCCACCATTCAGGTGGGCGTAAATCGACGTTGGGATCCTACCCCACACTCAGCCAAGCATTCGTGCGCCGTGCTTTCGCCTGCCGCTGAGGTGAACGTCTGACGGGACTTTCTAGGGGGGGTTAGTGAACTGCTATTTTTTGCAGTTCATCTTTTATTTTGAGCTTTTGTCGCTTGAGGTCGTGAACGAGGGAGGTGTCGGGGTTAGGTCGTCTTTCTTCTTGATTGATTTCGTTTTCAAGTGCGGCGTGTTTCGCCTTCAAAGACTGAGACCTCACGACTTCCGTCATTCGCGCGCTCCTTTTTTCATGAACGTGGGGCTCCACTATAGCTTTTTTATGACCGATGCGAGAGATGGTTGCTAAGCTATTGACGAAAACGGCTTTTGCACCGCAATAAAGTTACGCATGGCACGGGCGAGCTATCGAAATAACTCGATATTTTGCGGAGTCGCGAGGCCTGAAGGCCAAACGCTCAAATAACCCGGAGTTGGACAGCGCGTCGACTTCGCTTGGCGCGCTGTGTAAGCTATGTGGCGCGCCAATTCCCACCCAAAAATAGGGATACTTCTAAACCTCGCCCATGCAGTGGAATCAAGACCTCGTCAAAGAAAAGCTCGGGCAACTGGAACTGGAGCACCGCGATCTAGATGAGGTGATTGGGACCCTCATGGCGACGCAAGACTTCGATCAGCTGAAACTATCGCGTCTTAAAAAGCGCAAACTGTCGCTGAAAGATCAAATTTCAGCTCTGCGCAATCAGATGATTCCAGACATTATTGCTTAGATACTATTGATTGCTTAGATACTATTACCGCGCAGCAGATGGTCGGCGCGCGCCATGGCGGTCAACGGGCCTTCGGTCGAACTGAGCACAACTGCCGCAACCGAAAGTGCCACTGACATTTCGATACCACCGACATTAAAGCCGCTGGCCAAGCAATGATCGCGCACTTGGCGCGACACATGCGTGTCGTCGAGATCAAAAACCGGCAACTCGGCGATCCCAACGAGCGAGGACCCCCCCGCAAACCCCACCGCGCGGAAGCGGAAGAGCCCCGGCGTATGTGCGGCCGGCTTGGTGATATCGGGCACCACTGAAGGTGTGGATGTAAACTCGGCTTTGAGCATACGTTGCGCCAAATCAGCCAGCAGAGTGTTGGCCGTCAGCAGGCCAGATGAGCGCCTGACATCTTCAAATGTGCCCAGATAGGCCAAGACCAAAACGCGAACCACACCCTCAGGCAAAGGTGAGGCAGCCGCCCGGGCCAAATGAGCGAGCACTATGTCGGCGGGCAGAAGCTCACCATCGGCGGGCGCAGTGTCGCGCTTGGCAACCGCTATGCCCCCTTCGAGGCGGCGCACGGACGAGCGCAGGAAGTTAACCTCGGCCACCAAGCTGGCCAATGCGGCCTGGGTTGCGGGCGTAATTTGCTCGGCCGGAATACCCAAAATGGTAATCCGATCATCGACCGGCTTGTTTTTGTTGGTAACGCCATAAGCCTCAGCCACCTTCTTGGGCGGCGGACGATCCTCGCGCGCATTGCCTTGGCTGCGACCTTCATCGCGCGGTTTGACCAACGCTGCACTGGTCGGTTGTGAGATATCGTTCATGTCTTCTGCGCCTGCGGGCCGTTTAGCGAGCCCGATACACCTTGAGTCGAAACAATCTATCACACCATGGCCGCGATTGGTTACTAACTGCTAAACAGCGATTTCTTGGCCATTTTCAAGGATCATTTGGTTGCGGCACCTGCGGACTTGGCGATAAATTGCGCCCTCTTTCGCAGCCGCACAAAAGGCCCAGCAGCATGGCACGCGCCAAGCCGACCCGCAAAACCCCCGCCCCCCTGATCGGGATCATCATGGGCAGCCCGTCGGACTGGGACACCATGAAACATGCCGCTGATATGCTCAAAGACCTCAAGGTCAGTTTTGAGGCTAAGGTGGTCTCGGCCCACCGCACCCCTGACCGGCTTTATAAGTACGCCACCACGGCGGCAGGCCGTGGCATTCAGGTGATTATTGCGGGGGCGGGTGGGGCCGCACACTTGCCAGGCATGGCGGCATCGATGACCACCCTGCCCGTTCTGGGCGTGCCGGTGGAAAGCAAATCGATGAAAGGTTTGGATAGCCTATTGTCGATTGTGCAAATGCCGGGCGGCATTCCGGTGGGCACCTTGGCGATTGGCAATGCGGGGGCGAAGAACGCTGGCTTGCTGGCCGCGGCCATAATTGCTTTGTCTGACGCTGCTTTGGCAAAACGCCTGGCCACATGGCGCGCGAAGTTGACAGCTTCCGTTCCTGACGCACCGGCATAGATGTCTGCATTAGCACCAGGGGCCACCATTGGCATTTTAGGCGGCGGACAATTGGGCCGCATGCTGGCCCTGGCCGCTGCACAGATGGGCTACCGCACCCACGTCTTTTGCCCCGAGGCAGATAACCCCGCCGCCCAAGTTGCAACCGACGCCACCTTTGCCGACTACGCGGACGAAAAGGCGCTGGCCGCCTTTGCCGCGAAAGTGGATGTGGTCACCTATGAGTTTGAGAATGTGCCTGCGGCCACGGCGGCATTTCTGGAAAAACATAAACTAGTACGCCCCTCATGGCGTGCTTTGGAAATCGCCCAAGACCGCATCAAAGAGAAAACCTTCTTCGCCGACATTGGCGTGGGTACGCCGCCGTGGCGCGCAATCAACATCGAGGCTGAACTGCGCATAGCCATCGCTGAGATTGGCCTGCCTGCGGTATTGAAAACCGCGCGCCTGGGGTATGACGGCAAAGGCCAAGCCAAGATATTGCGGCCTGAAGATATTGCTAACGCATGGAAATCTATTGGCGGCGATAACGCCAAACCCCATTCAGACGGCGGCGCATTCGCGGTGCTGGAAGGCTTTGTCGACTTTGCATGTGAAGTGTCGGTCATCGTCGCACGCGGGTGTGATGGTGTGGTGCAAGCCTTTGAGCCAGCCGAGAACATTCACACCAATCATATCCTTGATACCTCAACGGTGCCCGCGCGCGTGCCGCCCGCAACAGTGTTCAGCGCCGTTGCCGCTGCGGGCCTGGCCGCCACCAAGCTGGAGCTGGTGGGCTTGCTGGCGGTTGAGTTCTTTGTCACTAAAGATGGTGATGTGCTGGCCAACGAGATGGCGCCGCGTCCGCATAACTCGGGCCACTGGACCATGAATGCCTGTGCCACCGATCAGTTTCAGCAAATGGTGCGTGCGGTGTGCGGCCTGCCTCTCGTCGATCCATCACGCTTTGCCGATGCGACCATGAAGAACCTGATTGGCGATGATGTGAACGCCTTAAGTGCTGATATGGCCAACCCCAACGCCCATGTGCACTTGTACGGCAAAGCCGAGGCCAGGGCGGGGCGCAAAATGGGCCATGTGAACATGGTGCGCTTCCCCAAAACCTGAGGGCGGTAGACTGCACTGCGAGGGCCTTTTCTGCTTGTTAATGTCGATAATTAACAAGCATACCGGAGCAGTATATACCGGGGTACGCAGTGCTGGGTGTTGGTATAAATTTCAGCACTCAATTTTCCATGCGATATGACGCACAACGCGCAGAAAGACAAAATGTTTCACGTGAAACAACGAGCAGGAGCGAGGCTTAGCGAGGGGCCGAAGGCCGCGAGTGTTAGCCGCAGCCCGCGCAGTCCGAAGGCAACTCTACTCACGGAATTCACATGCATACTCAGAATTTGTGGTCACCGATGAGGAGGATCAGCAAATCCTTGCAATCTGTTTCAGGCTTCCCAAATCAAGTCTGATTTCTCTGAAGCCAGATAAAATTTCTCGATAATTCACTGAAATTGACCGCTCAGTATTAGCTTTTTCTTTTCTTAGAAAGAGCCCCAGTAGACTCTTACGATGAATTTTAATGCGCTGCCCCACATACCCTCCATTTTTACTCGCAGCCTCAAAGACAATCCGCCACTCATCTTGATATGCATACTGCTTTCGCTTTATTTCTATGGGTAGTTTTATGCCTTCCTCAGCCGCCTCATTCTTCTCAGTGTTTAATTTATGGATTTCTTCTGGATCCAGGTAAGTCACGTTAACGCAGCTAAGCGTTCCAATCATAAGAGACTTACCGGAGAACTCTTTGAAGAGCTTTTCCTTTACTGCTGCGTAAAAATCTTTTGAGGAGTCAATCTCAACCCAGCAAACTTTATCTTTCGAACTTTTAGAATTTGAAGAACAGAATAGAAACTTAGGGACGAATGATTTCCATGTTGAAGCGCCATTATCGGCGCTAAAGCCAGTGCGGGTCCTCTCAAGGGCGTCGCCAGTATATGTATCGCCCGCATACTCCAGCATCTCGTAGAAATAAGACGACCTTAGTATAATTTCTCCTCTTAGAAACTTTTCCGCATCGCCTTCTGATTGAAAGTATCTATAGACTCTGTCGCTGGGCATAAAGAGGCCTTTGTGAGGATACAAAATTCTCGCGTAAGTCGAGCCACGGCTCAACCTAAAGCTATAGACAATAATTGCCAATTAAATGCACTGTCATAGAGACTCTTATTGAATGCACTGTCAGCGAAATGTCAGATCAGCCAATGAATTCTGTTCAGAGAGTGCTTTTTATTCCGCTTGCTCAATAGCCACAGTTTGTTGTTATACCGGAATTGTAAATGGATAGGTGCGTTAATGCGCAAGGGTTTTTGGGTAACACTTTTTCTTGAAATCAGAAGGTTACCAAAACGCGCACACGGTCAGACCCTGCGTCAACACCTTCGCCAGTCTTGGCTACTTACTAAAGACGCTATGGCAACGTGGACGCGTAAAAAGCCGGCCTTATTTGTGATCGATAATATTTCAGGGCTAACACCGTTCTCGATTTGGGCAATGAATAGCAGAGCCTCGAACCCATATTTGGATTACGTGAGAGTACATATCACCAACAATTCTTTTGTTGTAAATAATGACAAAGGCATTCAGGTAAAGGTCATAATCCTGGGCGGTGGAAACTCAGAGGCTGATCCATCGATTAAGTCGTCTGAGGCGATGTTAAGACTTAACGATTTATTTTCAGATCAAGGAAAGTTGATTCGTGGAGATGCTAAAATTATTGACGTTACTGTTGATGACCCAAACTTCGAATTTTCGCTGACCTATCCGGAACCGCTAGGAAATCAGGAAGCTCAACAACTCCCAGCGCTAAGGTTTCTGACGTTAGCAAAAGCGCGGGCTCTGTCTATCGTTGGTTTGCGTGTTGGCGTGCTCACTATACAGGCGGCTAAAACACGAGCGACAATCGTGAGCTGCGATATTGGCCGGCTCGATGTGGCTACTGACGCAAAGGCTGATTTGACTCTTTACAACTCGAGGGGTGGGGAATTTTTGCTAGAACCCAGATCATGCGCCTTTTTGAAAATTGAGCGTTGTTTTATCGGTGTCATTAAAACTCCTGCAATAGTAGATGCTGCTTCCAACCCTTTTATGGGTAACGTCGAATTTGTTCGCAATAAATTCAGCACTAACCCTGCTGACGGGCATCATCGCGGAGCAAGAGATTTTACTGCACTACGTGAGCATTTAGAAAAATTAGGTTTCACTCAGCAGGCCCATACTATCCGTGCCGCAGAAATGGAAACTGAAGGGTACTCTGATGTCGGCGTAACTTGGATGTTCAATCGCCTGTATGGAGCTACTGCAAACTATGGCCTTTCTCCTGGACGATCCCTACTTTGGTTGATCTTCTTTTTTTGTATCGCCGCTGATCTATATCTTTTTGATGGCGGCGTGGTCATTGGGAGTGAAGATGCGTTTGTAGGCTGGCGCAGCGCTTTGTTGCCCGTTTGCGATGCCAGCGCTATATGGCGAGCTTTATTGATGGCAGTTCAAGGAATCGGTGGGCCGCTCAGCTTGCTGATGCCCAAGACCCTGATTGGTCCCGCGACATTTTGGGGGCAGATTATTTCCGTGGTTCATCCTTTAATCTCGTCAGCGCTGTGGCTGGTCTTTTTTATCTGCCTCCGCAGGCGGTTTAAGATCAGCGGTTAGTTTAGTCATACCTGCTCCGCCTGAGTGACGACGTGAAAAGCACGTGAAACTCCTGCCGCACCGCAGTATACCAGGGCACACTACCGGTATAAAACCACCCCACGATCAGGCGAACAGCGAGGACGTACCCGATGCCCGGACCATTGCACGGCGTAAAAGTTTTGGAACTCACCAGCGTGGTGTTAGGCCCGTGGGCCTGCCAAATCTTGGGTGATATGGGGGCCGACGTGATTAAGGTTGAAGCGCCCCGTGGCGATTCCAACCGCGCGCTGGGGGCCACGCGCACCACCAAAAACATGGCGGCGTTGTACCTGACGTGTAATCGCAACAAGCGCAGTTTGGTGTTGGACCTCAAACAACCCGCCGCCAAAAAAGCATTGCTGGACATCGCCAAAACAGTTGATGTGTTTATTCACAACAACCGCCCCCAGGCCATGACCAAACTGGGCCTGGATTACGCGGCACTAAAAGCGGTGAACCCCAACATCATCTATTGCGGGTCATACGGGTACAGCAAAGACGGCCCCTACGGCGAGCGCGGCGCATTGGATGATTCCATCCAAGCCGTCAGCGGCATTGCGATGCTCAATAAACTGGTGCTGGGCGAGCCGCGTTATTTGCCCACCATTGTGGCCGACAAAACCACCGCCATGACCCTGGTGCAGGGCGTGTTGGCCGCATTGTTCCACCGCGAGCGCACCGGCCAAGGCCAGGAACTTGAAGTGCCGATGTTTGAAAGCATGGTGAGTTGGGTGATGGCCGAGCACATGTGGGGCAACACGTTTGACCCGCCCATGGGCCCGCCGGGCTATGTGCGGCTGATGAGCAAAGAACGCAAACCCTACCCCACCAAAGACGGCTACATCGCCATATTGCCTTATCTCGATGCGCACTGGGAGACGTTTTGCAAACTCTCGGGCCGGGTTGAATTGATTGAAGACCCGCGCTTTAAAACCTTGGCCAACCGCGTGGCCAACATCGACCTGACCTCGCAGGAAACCGCCAAGACGATGATCACCAAAACCACCAAAGAGTGGATTGATATTTTTGGTGAAACGTCAGTGCCCACCATTGTGGTTAATACATTGGAAGACCTGATCACCGACGAACATTTGAATGCCGTTGGCTTTTGGCAAACGCTTGATCATCCCACCGAAGGCAAATTAAAGCTGCCGGGCTTTCCCATCAAGTTTTCAGAAACGCCCGAGAGCATCCGCCGCCATCAACCGTTGCTGGGCGAGCACAGCACCGAGATTTTGAAAGAAGCCGGCCTGAGCCAAGCCGACATCGACGGGCTGGTGAAATCTGGGGCAACATTGCAGGCGTGATGATAATT
>JANLSL010000576.1:0-2222 GCA_031362385.1 Alphaproteobacteria bacterium
TGGTCGCCGTCACCGCGCAAGTCCTCGATCGTCACATGGGCGTCGGGGAAAGCGTCCTTAATCATCGACTCGATGTCGGCAGCACTCATGGCCATGGTGATCTCTCCGAACTGGTTTAAGCTGCCATATACGCCGGGAACCAGCCCTCGTGCAATGCGCGTAGGTCGTTCAGTGAAACGCTGCCGGCACCCGCAACCGCGATATGTGTCCCACCTGTTGCGCCAATCACTTTGGCTGGAATGCCAGTTTGCTCAATCTCGGCCATAATTTTCTTCACGAATATCTTATCGGCAGTGATGAGGTAGCGGCCTTGGTCTTCACCGAACAAAAGGCCATGACGTGGCGCGCCTGGGTCATCGAGTGTGCAGCCCACGTTTCCTGCCAGCGCCATTTCGCTCAATGCGATCATCAGGCCGCCGTCAGAGATGTCATGACACGCGGTGACTAGCCCATTCACAATCAAGCTGCGCACAATGTCGCCTGCGTATTTTTCTTTTTCCAAATCTACTGGCGGAGGGGCACCTTTTTCCAAGCCGCAGACTTCGCGCAAGTACAATGATTGACCGAGCCATCCACTTGCTGAGTCTTTCTGTCCCACCAGAATGATAACTTCATCTGCGCGCTTGAAACTGAGCGTCATCATTTTGGTAATGTCATCAATCAGGCCCACACCGCCAATCGCAGGGGTCGGTAAAATCGGTTTGCCATCAGTTTCGTTGTAAAGCGAGACGTTGCCAGACACGACGGGATAGGCCAGCCGTGTACACGCCTCGCCGATACCCTGAATCGCGCCCACAATTTGCCCCATAATTTCGGGCTTTTCAGGGTTGCCGAAATTGAGATTGTCGGTGATCGCCAGCGGGCGTCCCCCAACCGCAGTGATATTGCGCCAGGTTTCCGCCACGGCCTGTTTGCCGCCTTCAACCGGATCAGCCTTCACATAACGCGGTGTGCAATCTGTCGAAATCGCCAGGGCTTTGGTGGTGCCATGCACACGTACAACAGCAGCATCACCGCCGGGGCGCTGAAGGGTATCGGCCATCACAGTGTGATCGTATTGCTCCCACACCCAACGGCGGCTGACCAAATCAGGGCAACTCATCAGTTTTTTTAAGGCAACTTTCCAGTCCACTTCTTTGACCGCGTGAGTCGCGATAACCGGTTGCGCTTTTGATGGTACCCACGGGCGCTGATATTCAGGCGCTGCTTTGGCCAGCGGATCAATTGGCAAGTCGCCCACGACTTTGCCGTGGTGCTTCAGCACCATACGCCCGGTGCGTGTCAGTTTGCCGATAATGGCAAAATCGAGCTCCCACTTCTTGAAGATTTTTCGGGCTAGTTTTTCCTTGCCTGGCTTCAAGATCATCAGCATGCGCTCTTGGCTTTCTGACAGCATCATCTCGTAAGCGGTCATGTTGGATTCGCGCTGGGGCACGTTATCGAGGTTCAACTCAACACCCAAGCCGCCTTTAGAGGCCATTTCAAAAGATGAGCTGGTCAGCCCCGCCGCCCCCATGTCTTGAATGGCGACAATGGCATCGGTGGCCATCAGCTCCATACACGCTTCGATCAGGAGTTTTTCGGTGAACGGGTCGCCCACTTGAACGGTGGGGCGTTTTTCTTGCGACGCCTCATCAAATTCGGCTGATGCCATGGTGGCACCATGAATGCCATCGCGCCCCGTTTTCGAGCCGACATACACAACCGCATTCCCCGGGCCTGAGGCCGCAGAATAAAAGATTTTATCGGTACGCGCCAATCCCACCGTCATGGCGTTGACCAAGATATTGCCATTGTAAGACGAATGAAAATTCACCTCGCCGCCCACCGTCGGCACGCCCACGCAGTTGCCGTAGCCGCCAATACCCGACACCACGCCAGACAACAAATGCTTGGTCTTGGGGTGGCTAGGGTCGCCGAAGCGCAGCGCGTTCATGTTGGCGATGGGCCGTGCGCCCATCGTGAACACATCGCGCAAAATGCCACCCACGCCGGTCGCAGCGCCCTGATAAGGCTCGATGAATGAAGGGTGGTTATGGCTTTCCATTTTGAAAATGGCCGCCATGCCATCACCGATGTCGATCACGCCAGCGTTCTCGCCGGGGCCGCAAATCACCCAAGGCGCTTTTGTGGGCAGAGTTTTGAGCCAGACTTTTGAGGACTTGTATGAGCAATGCTCAGACCACATCACTGAGAAAATGCCCAACTCAACCAAGTTTGGC
>JANLSL010000582.1:0-7396 GCA_031362385.1 Alphaproteobacteria bacterium
GTTAAGGCAGGCGCCCTGCGGCCTTCAGCCGCTTGGCCATGGCCGACGGACCGGCATCAAACTCCGGTGATGTGTCGAAAATCACAGCGTAGTCTATAGGTAAGCTATCCCACGACCGCACCTTATAGCTGGTAGCGTGGCATCATTGGGCACCCTCACCTCGCCGGCCTTCATCACGAATACGCCCGGACGGAGTAAATGGAAGGGACAGGTTCTTTGATTCTAACATTCGCAAGCCAGCCCAGTGAAATAGGATGCGAATGTTAGAATCGAACCACTAGGCTGGCTTGAACGGGTGTGGTTTTTCGCCTACAACGCCCACACTCATTTCACCTGCTGACGAGCCCTGCCATGCGCCCAGACATCGAGACCAAGGCCACCGATATTCGCCGTGCCATCACGATGCTGCGGAGGCATCTTTGACTGGGAGAGCGCTGTTTATCGCCTCGATGAGCTAAACGCCAAAGTCGAAGAGCCTGACTTTTGGTCAAACGCCGCCAAAGCCCAAACCTTGATGAAAGAGCGCACTCACTTGGCCGAGGCCATTGGGGCGACGCGCAAGCTTGAAGGCGAATTGGATGATGCGCTGACGTTGGTGGAACTGGCCGACGCTGAAGGCGACACGGTTGCCCTGGAAGAAGGCCGCGCACTGCTCAACAATTTGCAAGCACGCGGCAAGCAACTGGAGCTTGAAAGTTTGTTGTCGGGCGAAGCCGATGGCAACGATGCGTATTTGGAAATTCACGCAGGTGCGGGCGGAACCGAAGCCCAAGACTGGGCCGAAATGTTAGCGCGCATGTATACCCGCTGGTCGGAGCAGAAGGGCTACAAGGTCGAGTATCTGGAAGAAAGTGCGGGCGATGGTGCTGGCATTAAGTCAGTCACATTCCGCATTTCAGGAAACAACGCCTATGGCTGGCTGAAAACAGAATCAGGGGTGCATCGGCTGGTGCGCATTTCCCCGTTCGATTCAAATGCGCGCCGCCATACCAGCTTTTCATCCGTCTGGGTGTATCCGGTGGTGGATGAGAACATTGATATTGTGATTAACGAAAAAGATTGCCGGATTGATACGTTTCGCTCGTCGGGTGCGGGCGGGCAGCACGTCAATAAAACCGACAGCGCCGTGCGCATTACCCACCTGCCCACCAACATTGCGGTGGCCTGCCAGAATGAACGCTCGCAGCATCAAAACCGCGCCAAGGCCTGGGAGATGCTCAAAGCCCGGCTGTATGAGGTGGAGCTGAAAAAGCGCGAGGACAAAGCCAACGCGCAGGAAGCGGCCAAAACCGACATCGGCTGGGGCCATCAAATCCGCAGTTACGTGTTGCAGCCTTATCAGTTGGTGAAGGACTTGCGCACCGAGTACGAAACGTCCGACACCGCAGGGGTGCTGGATGGTGACTTGGATAAATTCATGGCCGCATCGTTAGCCGCGCGCCTGACCACAGCGGCAGATGTGACAGCTTAACGCCCCTTGGTTTGGGAGCACTGACATGACCCACGCGATTCTCGGCCCAGCGATTGCATTAGTGCTGTGGACGTTTGTGATGTGGGCGTGGCTGTATGCCACCCGCATTCCGGCGATCTTGCGCGGCAAAATTGCCATGCCACCAAATATGACCAAAGATCAACTCAACGCGCAGCTTGCCCCACAGGTACGCTGGAAAGCCGACAATTATAATCACCTGCTGGAACAGCCCACACTTTTTTATGCCGTGGTGCTGATCTTGGCCGTCATCGCCAAGGCCGATGCTGTTGATGTTATTTTGGCTTGGACCTATGTGGGAATTCGCGTTGTGCACAGCATCGTGCAGGCCAGCGTGAACATCATCACGCTGCGGTTCGGCATTTTTATGGTGTCCTCGGTGGTGCTGTTGGTTCTGGCGATTCGCACGGCGCTGGCAGTGTTTTAGAAGATTACCCGCCCGCAGCCAATTTCATCTTCGCTGCGTTCGCCAAAAATCTTGAGCGTCCATAGCGGCCCGAAGCGGCATCAACGCGCTTAATCAATTCTTCGTCCATGCTGATGGTGACCTTAACAGCTTTACCCGGGATGGTTCCTGGCACGAGTTGCACAGAGACTAGGTTTTTCTTTTCGCGCACGGACAATTTGGCGCGCGCCTTTTCCAGCGGCGTGGGGGCGGGGATTGGCGCGCTGTCTTCGAACAGCGCCTCAAGGACGAGGTTGAGTGCTTCTTGAGCCCGCGCCAAGCATTCGTCTAATGTTTTGCCAACCGATGATGCGGGCACATCGATAAAGCTAATTCCATAGTCGCTCTTTGATTCTTTATGAATCAGGGCCGGGTAAAATCGTGTTGTCATGACGGCCTCGATGAGCGGTTATGGTTTTAATTTTACGCCCGTATCTTTTTCGATCTTATGCAACGCAACCTTGGCGGCTGTGTAAAGTTGCCTTGGCGTGCAGAAACCCCATCATTTAGTTTGCTTACTTCGGGACGCAGACCCCGTTAATGCCGCCCGACTTCACGCACTTCGAATCAAATCCGCAATCGGTATTATAGTTGCAAGTGTTCCCGACCTTGCTGGAGGGGTTCATGCGGTCGTACACAGGGCTGCGGTCGTTATTATTGCCGGGATTGATGCCGCCGGTGCAAATCCCATTCATTTGCCCGCGCGGTTTCGAGCACTTACTGCCAGGCGAGCAATCGGTGTCGTAGCTACACGCAAATGCTGGCAGTGCAAATAAAGTAAGCACGACACCAAGAAATACTGATTTCATCAATGCCTCCTGTATTGGTAAAATGAATTACATTTTATTCTTGCCTTTCTTGAGGGCAATTTCAAGGCAACTTTGGCAATTGTTAAACAATTGAGCATCCTCGAAATTCATCACGCAGCGGACTATGCTGGCACCACAGAGGAGAAAATGATGAGCTCAAGCTGTAATCTGTGCGTGGTATTTGTGGCCACACTCTTTTTGCTGGCTGCAGCAGAGGCCCAAGCGCAGCAGGCGGGTACCACGTTTCAAGATTGCCCGACGTGCCCGTCGATGGCCGTTATACCGGCAGGTCATTTCACAATGGGGTCGCCCGAATCAGAACCCGATCGTGATCAAGACGAAAGCCCCCAACACGAAGTTACGTTTGCTGCGCCGTTTGCTATCTCACGTTATGAAGTCACGCGTGGGCAGTACGCAGAGTTCGTGCGCAAAACCGGGCATGTTTCGTCGGCTGGGTGTAGAATTTGGGCTGGTACGCAATGGCAAGTACATGTGGGCAAGAATTGGCGTGATCCAGATTTTGCGCAAGGCGATACGCACCCTGTCGTGTGCGTGAATTGGGCTGATGCCAACGCCTACGTGGCGTGGCTATCGCAAGAAACCAAGCAGGCCTACCGCCTGCCCAGTGAGTCACAGTGGGAATACGCAGCGCGCGGTGGTAGCACGACACCCTATTTCTTTGGCTCCAACCCGGATGAGCTATGCAAATCTGACAATGGCCACGATTTGACATCAAAAGAAATTCATACCGGCATGAACTGGCCGCCAGTGAATTGCCGTGATGGTTTTGCCACGACCGCCCCGGTCGGCTCGTTCATGCCAAACCCGTTTGGGGTCTACGATGTGCATGGCAACGTCTGGGAGTGGATGCAAGACTGCTATGCTGACAGCTACCGGGATGCGCTGGCCAATGGCGCTGCGTTTGAGCGCGCGGACTGCGCAGAGCGGCTGTACCGCGGGGGCGGTTGGAGCGTTGAAAAGCGTGGGCGGCGTACGGCGAACCGGGCACGCTATACGCCCGATGCCGCCTATGCTCAATTAGGCATCCGCGTTGTGCGCGATTTGAAATAGGGTTTGAGTATGGTCAAACAGCACATGTTGTATGCGTTGCCGGTGGTATATATGGCAACGGGGTTCGCCAACGCGCAAACCACAAACGTGCTTCAGCCCACCCTCGACCGCGATGGGCGCGCTGTCTATGAGCTGGAGGTTAAATATATCGCGAGTCAACTCTATGACCCGATGACCGGTCGCGATGACAAAGTGTACTTGCGAAACTATATCGGGCGTGGGGCGACGACTGCCCTGGTTGCGCCGCAAATCGAAGCCACGCCTGGGCAGACCTTGCGTGTCAATCTTATCAACAAACTTCCAACAGAAGACTCCTCGTGCACAGAGACAACACGCGCCGAGATCAACGAACCGCATTGCTTTAATACCACCAATTTGCACATGCACGGATTTTGGGTCAGCCCTACGGGCAACAGCGATAACGTCTTGCTGTCGATCCCGCCTGGTGCATCGTTTGAGTATGAATACGCAATCCCGGCTGATCATCCGTCGGGCACTTATTTTTACCATACGCATCAGCATGGCTCGACCGCGTTGCAGGTTTCCAGCGGAATGGCAGGCGCAGTTATTGTGCGCGGTAATCGGCTTCCCGCGCGCCGTGCTGATGGCAGCATAAGGCACGGCGATATTGATACGATTTTGAAATCACCTGACGGCACGGCGTTTAACGAGCGCGTCATGTTGTTGCAGCAAATCCCTTACGCGTGCCGCGACAAAACTAAGAAAGTCAAAGCTGCGGCCGATGAACGGTGGCTGTGTGCACCGGGCGATGTGGGTGAGGTGGAGGCTTACGATTTATTTGGTCAATCGACCTGGGATCGCTCGGGGCGTTTTACCGGTATTAACGGTAAAATCGTTCCTACATTCAATGCGGCTCGTGCAGGTCATGTTGAACGCTGGCGTGTAATCCATGCCGGTGTGCGCGACTCTGTAACTGTTGAACTGCGCAAGCTTGACCCGAAAATTTCCTCAGCGCGCTATAAGGCAAGCACACCGCAAGAACGCCGTCGGTTTGTTGATGAAAATTGCACAGGGCCTATGGTGCCCATGTTTGGCATTGCGCTGGATGGCCTCACCCGCAAAAAAGTCACCGTGCAGAACCATGCAGCTTTCCAACCTGCCTATCGGCAGGACCTTCTGGTGACATTCCCTGAGCCTGGCCGCTATTGCATCATTGATGATGAGAATGCATCAGTGGAAGCCACTGGCTCAAAACTTAACGACCGCGAACTGCTTGGCTACGTCGATGTTGAGCCAGGGCAGGGACCCATCGATCAGTCACCGCAACAAATCATCACTACCGCGTTGATGACGGCCGCCCGCACGTTTGTGCCCGCAGATGTGAAAGACTCGGTTTTAAACGATCTTGGCAATGGCCTAGGGCTCACGGCATTTATCGATCATGACGATGTGACGAGTGCGGAACTTACCGGCACGCAGACCTTAGGGCTGTGGTATTTCAATAAAAAGATCGGTGAGAAAGAGGCCGACTATCAGCACGAGATTGGCGAGTTAGGACGCAGCATAGACGGAAAATTGGTGTTAAAAAACCCGGCGCCATTCGATCCCAAACGGATCGACCGAACCTTGCCGCTTGGTGGTGCAGATGAATGGACGCTGAGTTCGTTCTGGGGCGGCCACCCGTTTCATATTCATGTTAATCCCTTCCAGGTGGTGTCGATCATTGATCCTACTGGCAGGGATGTGAGCGGGCCGGGCGAGGGGCAGTTCGCTAACCTGAAAGGTGAGTGGAAAGACACATTATTTATTGAGCAGGGCTATGTGGTGACCTTCCGCACACGATATGAGCGCTACATCGGTGATTTTGTGCTGCACTGTCATATCCTTGATCACGAAGACAAAGGCATGATGCAAAACGTGCGCATTGCACCTGCCTTGAATGGTAAGTTGGTGAATTCAGCGCATCACCCTGGATGACGTGTCAGCCACGGCTGCAAATAAGTTTCGCCCATGCCAGCTTGGCCACGCGCGTCCATATTGAAGGGTCCGCGCAAGGTGCCGCTAAAGCGCTCGCTGAGGATTTTTTTGTAATGCTGATGGGGGTTGAGGTTGCGCCGCGCACATTCCCATTCGAACCATCGTACGCCAATACTGAGGTGCTTGATCTCGTCATTAAACGTGCGTTCAAGAATGGCTGCGGTGACGTCGTCATTATTGCCGCGTAACTTCACGCAGGTCAGCGGCGTGGTATCAAGCCCGCGCGCTTCATGCGTGAGGGGAATTAGCGCCAGTCGTGCGAGCATATCATCAGCCGTCAATTCGGCTGATTCCCACAATCCCGCATGGGCGGGCAAGTCGCCGTAACAGACTCCAAAATCGGTGAGGCGCTGGGCGATGTCGCGGTAGTGCTCGGCTTCTTCAACGGCCACACTGACCCAGTCATCGAAATACGCGCGCGGCAGGTCGCACCCAGCAAATCGCGCGATAATGTCCCAGGCCAGATCAATGGCGTTAAGCTCGATATGCGCCAGGGCATGAACCAGTGCGATGCGCCCCTTAGGCCCCGTGCTGCGCTTGGGCATGTGTGAGGCCGAGGCCAAGATTGGTTTGGCAGGCCGCGCGGGGCGAGAGGGCGGCAAGCTGTTGCCAATCTCTAACCCGTCCGCGCGCCATGCTTGGGCGGCCTCAAACGTCAGTGCAACTTTGCCCGTCGGATCGGCGCAATTCAAAACGCCGCAGGCAAGCGCGGTGAGTGTGCTTAACCTCTCCCCGTGGGAGAGGTCGCCCTGAAAGGGCGGGTGAGGGTGGGTTGTTTCTTTCATTGGCGTTTTATACACTACGTCGAATAAAACAATTCGCCCTCACCTTGATCCTCTCCCAGTGGGAGAGGAAAATTTGTTATAGGGCTTTGAGCGCCGCCAGCACTTCATCGGCATGGCCGGGCACTTTGACTTTGCGCCATTCAGCGCGGATGACGCCCTTGCCGTCGATCAAGAACGTCGAGCGTTCAATGCCCATGTACTTGCGCCCGTACATACTTTTCTCAACCCATACGCCGTAAGCTTCGCACACCTTGCCGTCTTCATCGGCACCCAGCGTGACTTTAAGCTTATGTTTTTTCTTGAATTTTTGATGGCTCGCCACACTGTCTTTTGACACGCCAATCACCACCGCATCGGCCTTGGTGAACTTTGGGGTGTTATCGGTAAAATCGCAGGCTTCTTTGGTGCAGCCCGAGGTAGCGTCCTTGGGATAGAAATAAAGAATTACATTCTGACCTTTGAAGTCGGCAAGTTTAATCGCCGTGCCGTCGTCAGCCGGCATGGAAAAGGCTGGCGCTTTGTCGCCCACACTAGCAGCAGATTTTTTAGCCATTACGTCGTTCTCCGAATCAGCCAGGTTAATCAGGGCAGGTTAATGAGGAATCTCGTCGCCAAATTTGATACGTGCTTTTTGGGCCGGACGATCAATCAGGGTGTCATAAATTTCCGCCACTTTGGCAGCGATGCTGTGAATATGCTCTTCAAGTGCTTTGATATCAGCCATGCCAGTCGCTTTGGCAAGCTTGACAGATAACCCAGCCGGGAAGGGCGGTTTGGCGGCATCATCTGGCAGGGTTAA
>JANLSL010000585.1:0-6665 GCA_031362385.1 Alphaproteobacteria bacterium
TCGTCGTCAGACTCTTCGGCCGCGAGTGGGGTTAGCTGGCGCTCAATCATCGGCGTGCCCATCGCTGAGCCGTTCATCGGCGGTTCAGTGCGCTCGCGCTTTGATTTTGTAACCGTGACCTCAGGTGCTGCGGCAACGAACTTTGAAAGAGCCGCGCCCACCGCGCGCAAGCCTGCCCAGCATCCACCCACAATAGTTGCCAACCCACTGAGTGTTGTGCCCAGGCTGATGGTGGCGGCCATGAACATCAACCACCCCCCAAGCACAGCGCTTAAACCGGCAACGATCAGTTTTTGGCTGGGGTCAATCCACGGGATGTTGGTTTTGAAAGTCGCCAGCGACATCACCACGCGGCCGACCGAACCGCCAAAGCCCGCATCAATCGGCCAAGCTGATGGCACCGGAATACCCGCCAAGGCCGTGGCCACAAAAATCATCGCGCCTAAAGCCGACAATGTGCGCAACCACAACCATTCCACCTGCTCACCGCGCACCAAGTGCAATCCCCACGACGAAACCGCGAACACGACAGCGGCAATCCCCACCCCAGCGATTTGCAGAACCAAGTCGGCGATCACTGCGCCGGGTTTGCCCAAAGCATTTTGAACCGCCGCGGTTGATGCGGTGTTCAATGACGGATCGGTTGGCGCATATGACGCAAGCGCGGTCAGCAACAGCGCCATAACCATCAACACCACCACGCCGCTGGTGGTAATCACGCTGCGTTTCAACATGGCAGCCCAGGCGGGCGGCAAAAATGGAACATCTTGTGTGCGCGTTGAAGTGGTCATGGATGGTTCCTCACGTTCGTCAGTGGGCGGTTTCAAGAATGTGGCGCATGCGTTGCAAGGCGTCGGCAGTGCGGGTGCGGTCGTGGACTAAAGCAACGCGAATATAGGCGTGGCCTGGGTTATGGCCGGTGGCATCGGGGCGGGCTAAATATCCCCCCGGCAAAACTTTAATGCCGCCCTTGGCCCACAAGGCATGGGCGGCTTTTTCGCCGTTGCCGACGTCGAGCCACAAAAAGAATCCGCCTTCAGGCCGATAAAATCCAAAACGGCCACTCAGGATTTGGGCAGCATCGTCAAACTTCGCGCGGTACAGCGCGCGGTTTTCGGCCACATGCGTTTCGTCATTCCACAGCGCAATAGATGCATTCAACACCGGAACTGGCTGTACCGCGCCACCATGGGCGCGCAGTTTGTTGAACTTAGAAATTAAATCGGCATCACCGCAAACAAAGCCCGATCGAAGGCCCGGCACACTGGAACGCTTTGACAATGAATTGAACACCAGCACGTTTTTCAAATCGCCACCAAGCGCAGCACAGGCTTCCAGCGCACCCGCAGGTGGGCGGTCATCATAAATCTCTGAGTAGCATTCGTCCGAGATCAATACGAAGTCATGGTGGCGGGCAAGTTGAATGGCTTCTTTCAGGCGCCCAAGTGTTGCCACCGTTCCTTGCGGATTTGCTGGCGTGCAGACATAGGCCATGGCCGCGCGCTCAAGCGCATCTTTTGGCGCACTCAAATAATTGGGCTGAAAGCCGGTTTCTTTGGTGGCCGGCACGAACACGGGCTCAGCACCGTTCATCACGGCGGCCCCGAAATAAACTTGATAGAATGGATTAGGAACCAACACTGTCGGTGCGCGCCCATTTTTTTGCGGCGGCACGCATAATTGTGCGGCCATGAACAAGGCCTCGCGACTTCCAGCAACGGGAAGAACATGTTTGTCGCCGTCAATCATGGTGGCGGGCAATTGGTAGCGCCGCGTCATCCAACCAGCGACGGCTTTACGAAACTCTGGCGTTCCAGGAGTGGGCGGGTATTTGCCCCAATCCATCGGATTCTGGCCAAGGGCGTTGTGAAAAAGTGCTGGCGGGGCGTGTTGGGGTTCGCCAATCGACATGGCGATTTGGACAGCAGGCCCCACCTCGGGCGTGGCGGTCGCCAGCAGCGCCGTTAAGCGCTGGAACGGATACTCCGTCAGCCCGTCCAGTCGGGTGTTGTACATGCCAAACCACTTAAATACGTCTTAGGTGCGCCTGCCCGAGTCGCACCCTCTGCCTTTAGCTTTGCAGCAGAGTGTAAACGAAACCTAAACGAAAGGCAAAAAATCACTATTTTTCAGCGCTATCGGGTATTTTCTTGAGTCTTTGATGAAGGTGATTTTTGCTTTATAGCACTGGCATCGGCGTACTGCGGGGCGGGGGTCATGGCTCAAAAATCAATCCTGTTATTTGGCGCAACGGGCGGCACGGGGGCTTTCGTGTTGTCCCAAGCACTCAGCGCTGGCCACGCCGTCACGGTGGTGGCACGTGATCCCACAAAAATATCAACAGCGCATACGAATTTGCGCGTTCTTCAAGGCGACATGAGCGATGTCGCTAGTATTCAGCGCGCGTTTGATAAAAACTATGACGCAGTTATCTCGGCACTCGGCGTTTATTTGAAACACCCCGGCACTGTCCTCACTGATGGGACCAAAAACATTGTCATGGCCATGACAGCCAAGAACATTAAACGCATCATCGTGGTCTCGTCGCTGGGTGCGGGCGAAACCAAAGGTGTCGGCCCGTGGTGGGTCAAAGCCTTTCAACGTTTCGTTTTGAAGAACACGCTGATCGATAAAACCGGCCAAGAAAAAACCATTCAAAGCGCTGGACTGCTGTGGACCTTCATTCGCCCGCCACGCCTCATGAATGGTCCGCAGCTTGGGGGTTACGTTACGTGGACCGGTCGCGAGCCGCCCACGGGGACAAAACTCAAATGGCAGGTCAATCGCGCCGATGTCGCGGCTGAAGCCTTGCGCGCACTGGTCGATCCCAACACCATTGGGCAGGGCATACAAATTTCAGACCCTGCATAAAACCTATATTTTATAAGGGTTGCGCGTCGCATCGTGGGCCGCAGAAACTTCGCGCAAGATGCGTGCGAAGGCCGTCATTGCAGGGGTATGTGTGCCCCGTGCGCGCCACGACAAGCCAACCTGGTACTCAAACTCAA
Organism: Alphaproteobacteria bacterium; assembly: GCA_031362385.1. GTDB lineage: Bacteria > Pseudomonadota > Alphaproteobacteria > Rhodospirillales > Rhodospirillaceae. Next base: position 3,009 of record JANLSL010000585.1, read on the forward strand.
GCTCAGGAATTTTCAGCGCAATCACGCGGCCCTCACGCAACTCTTCTTCCACAACATGATCTGGCACAACCGCGGGCAGCCCAAATTCCATCAGCGCAGTTTTCATGAAGCTCATCGATGACGTGTTGATCTTTTGTACCGGACTGCCCAAGTTTTTTGTGCGAAACGCGTGCTCAAAACGGTAGACCAGCGACATCTGCAGTGGAATCGCCCACTCGTAATTTACAACATCACGCAACGTCATGCGCTTCAGTGCAGCAAGTTCGTGGTCGGCGCGCACATAGGCGCGCGACGAGCTATCAAACAAAGTCTCACGGCGAATGTGTTCGCCCGGAGCCACTTCCAAATTTGCAGGGTTATCAAGAAATTGCGAGAACACGATGTCGAGCTCATACCCGCGCAACATCTTGGTGAGGTTTTCATAGGTCTCGGTGGCCAAGCTGACCGTCACACGGGGGTAGAGCGCGAATAGGCGCTGTACGGCCTCAGGCACAATGAACGAGACAAAATTGGGCGAAATGCCCACCCGGACTTTGGCTTTTTCAATGCCGCGAAAAGCTTTCAGCTCGTCAGCAGCGCGCGCGGCCTCGTTCAAAATCGCCTTGGCGTAGGGCAGGTAGGTTTCACCAAACCCGGTGACCACCACGCCCTTGGGGCCGCGCTCAAGCAGTTTTCCGCCAATTTCGTTTTCCAAGCGCTGTAGGCTGCGGGTCAGGGCGGGCTGGGTAATGTTCAGCTCAAGGCACGCCTGACCGATGGACCCGCGTCCAACGACCGTCACAAAATGGCGTAAATGCTCAATGTCCAAGAGTTATGCTCATGCCTATATGGCATGACTATAACCCATATAAGTATGAGATGGCATGCCTAAAATCAGGCATTATGCACCTAAGAATCAGTAACTTAGGAGACACGAATGGTTGCCGCACCGGGCCTCGGCGCCCCCAAAGAGCGCGTCTGGGTCGCCAAGGGCAAACAGCCCCAATTCCATGATGACCGCGCGATTGATCAGCTCATGGCCATGGTCACGGCGCTGACCGCCGAGGTTTCCATTTTGCGCGATCGGCTTGATACTCACGAACGCATTGCCGAAACCCGCAAACTCTTTAGCACCAGCGATGTCGATCACTTTGTTCCCGATGGACCCATGATGGCCGCGCGCTCGAAACAACGCCAACGCCTTTTGCGCAAAGTATTCCGCGTTTTGAAAGAAGATCTGGCGCGGTTCGATTCCCCTGCTGATGATGCCGAGCTCGAGCGCCTTGCTGCCGAAATTAACGCGGCTTAGTTTTTAACGGAGGACCACCATGCCGATCCCCAACACAAATTTGGTCGAACCGCATCCAATGATGCCCAAGGTTGACCACGATGAAATCGCCGAGCAGTCATTTGTCTCCGACTTAAAAACATTCATCGGTCGCGAGCTCGAGCCCGGCCAAGCCAAGATGATGACAAACAAAGTCATCCCCGAAATGACAAAATCAAAAGGCCGCGCACCCGCAAACCACATCGAAGTGCGCGGTGAAATGGAAAAAGAAATCGATTATCAAGCCTGGGCCTCACTGACCCGCACCGCCCAAGAAATGATGTGGGATAGTGTGGCAACCTGTGTTGATCGCCAGCTTGATGATTTGGTCACCAAAAGCGATGTGCATAACCCCAAGGGCTCACTCACGCTTGATCCCAATTTCGTCGTGCCACGTTACATCGATGCCTTTGATATTCACTGTATGCCAGGCAATTACCACGCCGTGACCCGCCCCGACGATGTGCGCCAAGGTGCGGTGTTTGACCGCGCAGCTGCCATCTATCACATGGGCCGCAACGGTGGATTCATGAACGATATCCGCGGCCATACCATTGTCTCGCATTATTTTGAACGCTGGCCCGATGCCAAACCAGCCCGCATGCTTGATATCGGCTGCACGGTCGGGCATTCCACTGTTGCGGTGACGGAATATTTTCCGAACGCTGAAATGCACGCCATTGATGTTGGCGCTGGGTTATTGCGCTATGCCTGGGCGCGGGCCGAGCACGTGGGTGCTGGCATTCACTTCTCGCAACAAAATGCTGAAGCAACCAACTTCCCCGACAATCATTTTGACCTCGTGTTTTCTTCCGCAGTGCTGCATGAAACCTCGCACGCTGCGTTGCCGCGCATCATGGCCGAATGCAAACGCATTTTGAAACCAGGTGGTGTGATGATTCACCTTGAGGTGCCAGGGCACTATAGCCAGCTTGATACCTGGGGCCGTATTCGCGGTGACTTCGAGATTTTCTATAATAACGAGCCGTTCTGGCGCGGGGCTTTATCAACCGACTTTAAAAAACTCGTGCAAGACGCGGGCTTCAATGATGTCCAGGCGGGCTACCAAGACGCCACACCGCGCGCTGAAAAGGGCACCAAGAAGTTCTTTGATAAATCCAAAGGCGTTCACGTCTCGTGGTTTATGGTCTCGGGTGTGAAGTAAACTAGAGCAAGCCGCGTTATGTTGGGATCTGGCTGCTTGCTCTCACTATTTGTTGGAGCATCGCTTTTGCCGAAAACCGGAAGACCACTTTTCGGCGCGATGCTCTAAGCCGCCAAAAGTTGGCGCAACACTTCGTTCAACGCTAAGCGGCCGCCCGGGGTGCCAACCAGGCGGCCGTTTTTCTTTTCCAAGAAGCCCTGTTCGATCAGCCGCGCAAGGGCAGTTGAATTCAACACGCTTTCAAGTGCGCACCCGGTCAGGCGCTCAAAGCGCTCGCGGTGAACGCCCTCACGCAAGCGCAACCCCATCATGACCATTTCTTCAGCGCGCATCTTGGCACTGAGTTCCTCGCGTTCTTGCGTGCCATGACCATGGGTAGCGACGCGCTTGAGCCACAGCGCCGGGGCTTTTATTTGCCTGGTGGCAACCGCACCCTCATTGAGCGTCAATCGACCATGGGCTCCGGGGCCTACGCCCACATAATCGCCCCCGCGCCAGTAGGTGAGGTTATGCCGACATTCTTGATCTGGGGCGGAGTGGTTAGATATCTCATAGGCCGGAAATCCAGCACGTTCACATAACTCTTGGGTGGCTTCGAACATATCGCTCGCACCATCTTCGTCCGGAAGAACAAAGGCTTTGCGCGCATAATCAGCGGCCATGGCGGTGCCATCTTCCATGGTCAGTTGATAGAGCGACAAATGGGTTATTCCAGTGTCGCGTACTTCTTTCAGGGCTTGGTTCAGCTCGGCGCGCCATGATTTTAAATCTTGCTGCGGGCGGGCGTAGATTAAGTCAAACGATACGCGCGGAAAAATTTTGGCAGCCGCGCGCCATGCGCTACGAGCTTCAGCTACCGAATGTTTGCGTCCCAAAAATCGCAAGTCATTTTCATTCAATGACTGCACACCCATGGAAAGGCGGTTCACGCCTGCGTCATGGAAGGCAGTAAAGCGCTGGGCATCAACTGTTCCTGGGTTGGCCTCAAGCGTAATTTCCAAATCAGTGCTGGTCGTCCAATGCTGACGCGCAGCATCAATCACAGCGGCTGTGGTGGCGGGGTCCATCAGCGAAGGCGTACCGCCCCCAAAGAAAATGCTGGTCAAGGTGCGGTTGGGGGTTTGGGCTGCAAAATGGCTAAGCTCGCGTAAATAGGCATCGTGCCACGCCAGCTGTTCATTTTGTC
>JANLSL010000614.1:0-3081 GCA_031362385.1 Alphaproteobacteria bacterium
ACCAAAAACTGCTCGTTGTTGTTATAAGCTTCCCAGCTACCCAAGAACTCGCGGATTGGCGCTGGTTTTTCTGTCCGCCAGGCATCCCAGTGAATCATCACGCCACCTGGCTTCAGCAGCCGATAGCATTCTTTAAAAATAGCGGGCGCTGCGGTGGTAGATGTTTCGTGAAACATCAACGACGATGTCACAACATCAAAGTGCCCGTCTGGAAAATCAGTGTGCTCGGCATTTTGCTGGCTGAGATGAATTGCTACTCCCATAGCATTGGCGCGGGCATGGCCATATCGCAAACAAGGTGCGCCAACATCAAGGCCGTAAACTTCGGCATCGGGAAAGTGCTTTGCCCACGGCACTGTAGAATTGCCAATCGTGCAGCCCATATCGAGAACACGGGCCGGGGCGCGGTTTGGGAACTGCGTCTTGAAGTAGTTGATGCAGGTCTCCCCGCTGGCATCATTTTCAGGGCCCATCATGCCCATAGCGTAGATCGGCACACTCATATCGTAGACGAGGCCCTCTGAGACGTCATCTTTAATGGCATCGGTATGATAGCCGCCGGGCTGCTGATGAATGTCGTAGGCGGTGTGATAACGCGGCATGGCTAAATCTGGGTCGAGACGCAGCGAGCCCAGTTGTTTTTTGCCGCGCGCTTTGGCCAAGGTGTCAGGCAGCGTCCGCTCAATCGTATCAATGGTCGACGACCACATCAGCCGCTGGCTTTCGCCCTGCATAAAGCTCCACAACTGATAGGTAGGGTCTTTGGTCATGACCTTGCGCACTTCATTGCCGTCGGCAGGTGCGCGTCCATTTGCCTTTTCAAAGGCAGGCTTTACGCGTTTCTCATAGACCGTGTTGCTGCCTGGACTGACATTGGTTGAGAGGTGGCGGCGGAATGACAGCACAAAATCTTGCCGCGCATCTTCATCATGCGTGGGCTTGGGCAGCATGTCGTGGGTGGTTTGCCGATACTGAAGGCTCATGGGGGCATCTCCGGAGTCTACTCGGCAGCTTGTGAAGCGAGGCTCTCACGTTTCCAGGTCACCGGGAAGATGGTGTCATCGCCAGGCCGCTCGCCAGGGCGCCCGCCCGGAATCATTTCAGAATGCGGCAGGCCGGGCGTGTTCACAGCCTCAGGGCGCGGGGCCCAGCGAATGTCATCGCCAATCCAGCGCGTCGAAAGCGCTATCCGATCGCGGGCGGCGTCAGGGTTGTCTCCGCCGCCATGATGAACGCGGGGATGAATCAATATCGCATCACCCGGCTCCATATCCCAGGCCAGAACGCGCACTGAAGGGTCGTCACGCAATTTTTCGTAATCAATAAAATCCGGGCGCTCGTTTTTATCCCAGCTCACGCCACGCGAATTGAACGACCGCGGCCACTGCATCGTTTTGTCATTGTGCGTCCCCGCAATGGCTTCAACGCAGCTTGCTTTACCAATCGGCGACAGCGCAATCCACAACGACGGAATCATTTCGCCGGTCACGGGCCATGCAGGGTAGTCGGCATGCCAATAGGTTTTCACTTTGCAGCCAGCGTCTTTGACAAACATCTGATCCCAATAAAATCGCACAACATCAGCACCCATGGTGCGCCCAACTGCTTCACCCGCCGGAGATTCCAACGCAAACTTTCGAAACGATGCATCCCAATGCCACATGTACTTGCAGCCTGTGAAACCGGTCTTTGCTTTGTCAGTCTTGCGGGTCGCATCATCAGCGGCCGCAATTTCAGCTTTAAGTTTAGGGTCGCGGTCCAGGAATTCTTGGGGCAGGTGATAAATTGGTTTTCCAGCGTTGATGTCTGCGCGGATTTTCGCCCACGCCTCCAACAGTAGATTGACCCAATCGCGATCAAAGACTTGGCGTAAACACGCCACCCCATCGCGCGCATAAGTGTCAGTATCTGCTTGGGATATAGGGCGTATGGGAGTGCGGTTCATAGCGGCCTCAGTTGAGCAGAAATCTTTATTCACGAATCCAGAAAGTTACGTAATATTTCGCTTGTCTTGGCGGTCTCGGCATCGAGAAAGCCATGCGTCCATCCGGGTAAATTATGCACCTTGCCGTTTTTGAGCAGCGGAGCGGCGCGCGGTGTATAGGCCCACAAATCATCTTCCGGATTCAAAATTAAAATAGGATGGTTTGATTCCTCAAGTGCTTTTGCGATGTCATAATTAAAGGCGGCGCGGTGCCCCCAGGGCGCCCAATCTGGGTTGCGTTGCCCATCAAGAAATAAATTAAACTGGCGGTGCTCGTTTTTTTCCATGCGCCAGAATTCTTTTTTAAACCATGGCCAGCGGGCTGCCATCGCGGGCGGGCGCTCATCAACTGTGGGCGGTTTGTATTGCTCACGAAAAGAATTGGTTTCTTCAGGCGTAAACATGGTTGCCGAAATCATCACAATTTTGCGCACGACGTCTGGGCTTTGGCGCGACATTTCAACGGCTGTGAGTGACCCGGTGTGGTAGCCCATCACATCAACAATCCCGAGGCCAAGTTCTGCGATGAAGTCGAGCATCACTGCGGCATAGTCTGAAATCTCGGGCGGTGAGGCTGGCGGATCAGACATCCCAAAACCAGGCGTATCAGGGGCGATCACCAACCGATCCCGCGCCATGTCGGTCATAAATTTTTCGAAAACGTAGCCCGACAGCGGGCTTGGGTGCAGCAACAACAAGGGGCTGGAGCTGCCATGAGGTCCGGCACTGCGATAATGCAATTGGCCAAACCGGCTTTTGGCATAAGCACGGCTCACGCTAGCATGGGGCGCTTGGCTCAGCGGAAGTACCATATCAGGGCCTTTTGTAGTGGACCGCCTTCGGGGCGGCCTCAGGATTCGGCCTTATCCTATCACTGTCCAATCCGTGAGGACTGGGTAAAATAGCCCAATACCTCGCTCTTGGCCTTTACGCTCACTTAGGGAACAGGATTAAGCCATGGCGCTATTACCAGACGTTGACCGTGCATTTGTGCGCCTCCAGGAAGGCTTGGTTCACTACCGTCATGCCGGTGAAAACAAAGCGGCCGAGAACAAGGCAGGTGCGCCACTGCCGCTTTACATGGTCCATGCAGGCCC
>JANLSL010000618.1:0-2344 GCA_031362385.1 Alphaproteobacteria bacterium
TGCCATTTCAAAAGGTTGCAAAAAATCAGGCGCACACAGCCAAGCCAGCGCAAAAATAACGAGACAGAATCGCGTTTTCAAAGCTCACGCGCGGTCATCTCCATCATACCATTTTGGCATTGTATACCACCCATACCAGCGCTACAGAATCACACCACTCACGCGGCGGCGGTGAAAGCTTTCAGCTTCAGCGCGGGGGCCCCCGGGACATATGAGCGGAACACATATTGTGCGAGGCCCCCATGCGTGCGGCATCTTTGTGCGAACGGCGCACTCTCGAACTTTGCTACGATGGCCCGATCCCGCCCCATGCGCTGGGCGATTTGCGGTGTTGCCCGCAACATCCATTTATCGTTGTTGGCCTCAGCGACCGCGAGCTTGAACTGTGGGTGCGCTTGGTGCGCAGTAATGTGAAGGCCGAGCAACACCGCCTGGCTGAACGTCGCGCCCGCATGTTGCAGATACGCAGCGTCATCACCTGCCCCGCCGCAGATAAATCCCACGCACTTGATTTAGCCCAGTCCGAGGCCCGGTGGTCACTAAATCAATGCAAAGCCGCGCGCACCGAAGGCCATAGCCTGATCACCGAAGCCAACCGCCGCGCCAGGGCAACGCGAACGCTCAGCCATCACATGCGCACCCTCAAGGCGATGGCAGATTTGTTTTAGAGCTTGCGCTCAAATCGTCGGTAAACGTCATCATCATTGCGCTTGCCAACCGCAGCAATCATCAATACTGCACCCGCCGTGCGGTAAATAATGCGGTATTCGCCGCTATCGGCACGACGATAATCATGCGCCTTGCCCTTCATCGCAATGCTATCGGGTGGTTCGGGGGTGTCACGCAGAGCCGCTATTTTTGTGGCAACTTGGCGGGCATGTTTAGGTGGAAGACGCTCAAGGTATTTGGCCGCGTCGCGCGAAAATACAATCTCGAGCGGCAAGGACACTACCCTTTCAGCATCTTTTGCAGCAGTTTCGCACTGGCCTGCTTGGGCAGATACCCGCTTTTCTCGCCCGCAGCTGCGCGGCCAACCCAATACTCGTTTTCTAACGCCTGGAGGCGCTCAAACTCATCAGCCGACATCACCACGGCAACGCGCCTGCCATGCTTTTCAATCGCCACAGGCGACACCAAGGCGGTGTCGAGCATACGACCGAAAGCATCTTTGGCATCTTTGGCAGCAAACGATTTCATGGGTTTTGGAAGAGAGCGGGTTAAGCTATAAAAGACATTAAAGCTATTATAGCCTTTATTGAACGCCTGACAAGTCTTTCCAAAGCACACCACAAAAGGCCAAAAGCGAGCCCTCTCCCGCACACTTGTGTGGGAGAGGGTGGGGTGAGGGTTTTATTGGTTTTGCTTCGAATGCTGGGCGATGAGTGAACGTGCAAGTCCCCCTCACCCAGCTTTGCGTAAGCGCAGGCTTCGCCTCGCTAACGCGACGCATCCCTCTCCCCCAAAGTTGGGGGCGAGGAATAATAAATTGTGTGAATTAAAACCCATACTTCAGCTTAAACGTCCAGCGCACGGGTTCGTTCAAGTATGAGAACCCGGCGAATGATGATGTGGCATAGGCTTTGTTCAAGCAGTTCTCGCACTCCACCGCCGCGCGCCACATGCTGTCGTCGGTTGATACCGCCATGCTGGCATTGAACAAAAACACGCCGCCCGACCGCGAGCAAGAAAATCCTCGGCACGGCCCTTGCGGGAGGGCCGCGCTTTGGGTTTTGATGGCTTATGTGGGGTGTGCGTAAAGAAAGGCGTATAGCAACATTATCGCGAAAAGCACTTCCATCGGTATATGGTGGAATACGATTTCCGGTATAATAACTGTTTAGCGCTCGGCGTTAATGACTCCGACCGAACTGTGGCGGCATTAAGGGGCGCTAAAGGAAAACGGATTATGTACGGGGACTCATTCGTGAGGTAGAATCTTCTGATGACAGGGACCGGAAGCCAAAAGTGAGCGGAGTGCAAAAAGAATACGTCTTTAAGATTAGCGGATACACGCCACAGACAATCCCTATGGAGCGTCTAGCCGAGTATCTGATTGGTCTTGCGCGACTGCTAGGTGAGCCAGCCAGCGTACATTTTGATAAGCTTGTTGAAGGAAGTACCGGCATAGTTCACCGCATTGATTCTGAAGCAGAACCGAAGGTGCGTGCGAGAGTCGAGAGTGTGCGAGCGGGCATTGCCCCACCCGAGGTATTAAGGGCTCAGAGAGACTTAGATGAGAAGTTGGCTAGTGATAACGCTTACGGAGAATGGGCAGAATTATCTGGCGCGCAGATACTATATTTTCCTGGTGTAAGGGCGGAAAAGACGCCTGAGTTTGGCGCAG
>JANLSL010000671.1:0-1824 GCA_031362385.1 Alphaproteobacteria bacterium
CTTGGATGAAAATGGGCGACCGCGATGGTGTGGTAATTTATCACACGGCAGGCAAGCGCGCCGAGAAGGGCTATGCCGAATTGCCCGAGCCCCTTGCGAGCGAGCTGAAGAAAACTTACCCGATCTATCTGGCGCCACCGCAGCTTGATGATGCCCGTCCTAACGACACCACCTGGACGGTTGTCAAAAGAGCGGTCGATAAAAAACGCGCAGAAGAAGCCAAGAAAAAATAAGGCGTCTCCAACGTCGCAACAAAAAGCCCGGCTCACACCAGAGCCGGGCTTTTTTCTTTGCGCGGTGATTGTCAGGTTATTTCTGTTCGGCTTTTTCTTCGGCTTGCTTGTCTTGCTGGCTGCGCCCCGGCGCTTGGGCCTGCAGCGACTTTAAGCCTTCTTCGGTCAGTGCGGTGATTGAGCCAATCGGGCAGCGGTCGGGTGGTCCCCCACCGCTTTCCACCAGCACTGCATCGCCGCCAAAGCCACACAGGCGCGAGTCTCGCGAGGTGAAGCCAATGGTGTGCGCGAACTTAAGGCCGAAGCAGGGGCGGTCGAGTTTGATCTGGTAGGGGTGACTACGGCTGGGGGCCCACACGATCAGGCTGGTGTTATTCAGTGGCTGCCAATCGTAGAGGGTGCGGAAAAAGATGCACTGGGTGCTGGTCTCGGGCAGCCGGTCTGGATATTGGTCAAGCACGTAACCAGGGTCATTGGCGTTGCCGGGCGGCGGGGCGGTGGGGCTGCCCTGGGTCAAGCCCATCGGGGCACTCTGCGCAAAGACCGTCTGCGCAAAGGCAGCATTGGCACTCAGCATGAGAGCCGCAGCAATCACCGCGCGATGCGCAAAACCCAATGTAAAATGCCCTTGGCTCATGGCCCACATGATGGCCCGGAATATGGAAAATGTAGGGCACTGCAAGGGGTGGCACCGTCGATTTTGGCGAACTGTTGCAAACGCGCACCAGACAAAACTGTCATATGTAAAGTGGGTTAGAACGAATAAACGCCAAAGGCACCCAAGGTGAACTGGTTCGGGTTCCCGCGCCTGACAATCAGGGGGCTGTTTTTGGTTTGGCTGAGCAACCGCTCAGCGCCGCCGTTCAGCACAATCGCCCAGCTTGGGGTCAGCTTAATCTCGCTGCCCACTGAAAACGAAATGTCCTTCACGCCTGAGCCGGCAGCATAGGCGGGCAAGCCTGATGCTTTGGCTTGGGCAGCGGTAATGCCAAAAAACCTGTTCGTATATTTCGAATTTGCCCAGGTCGTCCCCAGTACGGCTCCGACGCTGACAGTTTTGGTGCGGTAGAGCGCCAGATTAATATCAAAATCCGCCAAGGTCCCTTTGTGACCGCTGGCGAGGTCGTGGCGCGCGCGAATCCGGTACCGCAATGGGCCAATGTCGTAACTTGCAAAAGCGCCAATCTCGAAGGCGGTTCCAACATTACCCAGGCCACGCAGATCAGGAGAATCTTTCTCTTTGCGGCCGAAGTCGATTTTAACCATCGGCCCGGCCCTGAACCGCGAGGATTTCAGCAAAGCTCCATCGCGCCCGAAAACGTTGACCCGGATTTGATTGTTGTCGACTTGCAGCAAATCTTTGTAGCGCAGTGAAATCAGCGGGGCGACGGAGATGTCTTTTTTGGAAGCGCCCTCATAGGCCGGGCTCATCACAGGCCCCAGACCAATGCGAATGTTGGTCACGCCTGGCATCAGCGTGTCCATCAGATCGCTGACAGCTCCGCTCGCTTCAGAAAAAACATTTTCGTTGAAAATGTTGCCAAGGTGTTGAGCGTGCGCCGTGCTTGAAAGGGCACAAAAAAAGCTAATC
>JANLSL010000006.1:0-3376 GCA_031362385.1 Alphaproteobacteria bacterium
GGTGAGGGCACCAGCCGGTTTCTTTACAGTGATAAAGCATACGCGAATTTCAAATCCTCCATGAAAGAACGCGAAGCAGCCGAGAAAGAACTCATCAGCAGTGGGTTGGGCTATACCATCATCCGCCTGGGCGGGGTGCTGAATGACAACACGGCAACTGGCAAAGCGTACTTGAGTGAGAAGCCAATTTTAGGCGCCACCTCGCGCATTGACCTGGCGCAAATTACCGTGGCCTGCGTGGCAGCCCCTTTTTGTAAGAACAAAATTTTCCACGCTGCCGATGATACGCAAAAAGTACCGGAGTAAGGTTGGGCCTGAGATTAGTTTGATGGGCCAAAGAACGGGCTTGCGGGCTTTGCAAACTGCTCCCAACATAACAGATTGAGTGCACCGCCCTCGCCAAAGCTGAAAAGAGCCACGTCAGGACCAGCAGCATCGGTATTCACATTTGTGGCCCGAATGTAGGCTACACCGTCGACAGTTACGACCTCTTGATTGGTGTACCACCCTCGAAATGCTTGTGTGTTCGAAGCGTCGTAGATGAGGTGGGCTGCCTTAGAGCCAGCGCCTTTCCTGTGTAGAAGCGGATCAGGCGTCGGTTCGAAAGGCCCTGCCAACTCAGGCCATGCCGCCATTGTCAGCACATAATCTTCCCAGAGTGTGGTTTCTGAAGCGTCACTCTTGGGAATTGCCGCCTGCGTAAATGCGGGTTGATTTTTGTTTGATACTAAAGTGATGAACCAAGAATACTGATAGTGTGTATACGCGGCCGTGTGACGATAAACCTTCGCAGGCTCCGCGCCTGGCTTAAGCACAAGCTCTATTGTCGGCTTCCCTATTTGCGTAATGTTAGCAAATTTACTGCGCGGAACGATCTTTACTTCCGGTGGGTCATGCGCGACGTAATCGAACACATCCTCTGGCACGTTATCTACTGTTGGGTAGCGCCGTTTGATGAAATCTTGCCTTACTGACATGGCGAGCTTGCACACGCGTTGCTCGGCCGGATCGGCTGTCACAAGCACTCGATGGCTTTCGCGTAAAGATCTTGCTGCTATGCGAGAGCTCAGGCGATCGGCAGTTTCTTCGCGATAAACCTGTTCGAGGCATTTTAGCTTAGTCGTGTCAGTTGCCTTTAGCTCGCGGTCTTCCCAGCATCGCTTTGCCGCAGATTCTTCTCTCAATCTCGCTTGGTCTGCAAAGTAATGGCTATCGCGATCTCCTTCTTTCTGAATTGCAGCGCGCCAGCCGGGGTCAGTTAAATCCAGAATATACTTTTGCTCGGCCTCAGCGCGCATGACACTTGGGTCAAGACAGCGAGCGCGCTCAGTAAGCGCCGAGAGTAATGAGCAATCATTCCATATTGGCTTTCCATCCGCGTCTGCTTGCACATGCTGTGAGGCAAGTAACATGATGGCAGCGAGAATGGAGGAGACAGGGTTCGCGCAATGAATCCTTAGGGCCATCAATAAATCTTTCTCTCGAAAGTATGGCTTCGAATAGCCCGACTTAATTTAACTGATGATAAACTCTGAATCAGTAATTTTCAACTGGCCCAACTTTCCCCCATCTATTTTCGAGACTGCGTCGTTTAACTAAGCCACCCAATTTTGTGCCGGGCCCGCCCGTCCAATCAAGCATTTCGTCAAAGGCGCCAGGATAATCGCCTTGATTGAGTTTCGTTAACATGTCCGAGTTTGTCCACCCGACACTCTTGGGCCGAGAAGGATCAGGAGTTTCGCGGCTGCTATAAGCATGGGAAACGAGAGAATCGAACTCATTCTGATAAAGAGGAACTTTTGCTAACCGACGGACGCGATCTTCTGCTGCCACAATATCTTGGTTTCTAACTTCATTGGCTTTTGACGAGTCCCATTCTTCCCCAGGTTTTAACTTGTGGCCCCAGCCACAGGTTTGTGTTCCATCCTTTTCAGGGCTTGGGTAGCATCCTCCGCCCCCATCACCCTCTTGCTTCATAATGAAATTCTTTATGGCATCCGAGGCATTCAAATCTTTAGGGTCAACTCGTTGAGCATCTAGGCCCCGTGCTATAGGCCCCGCATCTTCTACACTAGCATCACTGATTCCAAAAATACTTCTGAATCCACGTCCAATGCCGTTGCTGATGTCGTTCCAAAAAGCGTGTTCTTCAGCACCTGTATGCGGATTAATTGATACTTTTTGACCACCAACAATCAGTTGACGTGCATCAATGCCTTGGCGGGCCGCTAAGCTTACGATTTGACGCATTAGCTCAGCCGTTTGCAATGCGCGCGGAATCACAACTTCACCCGGCGTGAGGTGCGCGATTTCACTATCGCCACCGCGCCCTTGTAGTGCCAACAGGCGCGACTGAATGGCATTGACCACCTTCGGGTGCTGAGCGGCGTTGATACTACGCAATTCAGTTTGAGCCTGTTGAATCAATACAGCACGGTCCTTGGGGTTCTTTGTTTGAGCGGCATGTCGAATAGCGTTGATTGCGGCTTTGGCGCCCTCACCCGCTTCGGCTGCGAGGTACGGGTCAATGCCCACGGCTTTGGCCGCCATCATCGTCAGGCCTTCTTTGAAGGTATAGCTGTTACGTCTGTTGGTTTGGGTCATAGGTGCTCCTTAAAGCGCGAGTTAAAAATTACGGCCGAGCCACAATCGCGCGCAGAGCCTCGACCTTGCGGGCGCATGAGGTCGCCGCAGCATGAAGTTGGGCCATGTAGTCGGCGGCATCTGAATCCATCACGATGTGCACTGGCGCTGGCACCTCACACGTCAGCAAATCGCCCGGCACATCGGGATGCACCACGCGCGTTTCAACCACCACAGGCGGGACCGGGCTGGGCGGCAAGGCGGCGCAGCTCGTTAACAGTGGTGCACAACACAGGCCGCACAGGGCCATCATCAGTGGGCAGCGCATGGCGAATGTTCCTTCGTAAGGTTTCGATGTCAGTGGAAAATTTGGCATTGGCACTGCGCGCGGCACGGGCCACACCCTCAATGCGCGCGGCTTCGGCTTTAAGTTTTTCCAGCGCTGCCACATTGGCCGTGTTGGTGGCCGACATGGCGTTAAAATTTGCCCGCCATTGAGTCGTCACCAGCCCCGCTGCCGCTGCGGCCTTTTGCGCCGCATCGAGCCGGGTGGTTTGGACCCACAGCGCCAGCGCCAACCCGATCAGGGCAACGCCACCCACCAGCCATTTGTTCGTCAGCATCATCCACGGCATGACAACCTCCTGTGCAGAAAAAAGATCGACCCCCGGGCAAGCCCGCGTGACGAGGTGTGTGTGGGGTAACAGCAGAAGAAATAAACTCGATTGTCATTGCCCGGTTTATCCGGGCAATCCATTTACGATGTCAGCATGTGTTGCGAGATGGATCCCCG
>JANLSL010000013.1:0-4589 GCA_031362385.1 Alphaproteobacteria bacterium
CGAAATTTTGAAGGCCGAGGAGTTCAAGGGTCAGACGACGAAATTTGCGCTCGGCGAGCTGCGGCGGTTGTTCGGACTGGAAGTCGACCAGTACGGCCGATGGGACAATTTCAAGGCGCGGGTTTTGGAGCCAGCGGCAAAGGAGTTGAATAACCGGACAGAGTTGGCGGTCAAATACTCGGCCGAGAAAACCGGCCACGCGGTGGATCAAGTTGTGTTCAATGTCGCCAACCGCGGCAAGGCCGTGGGGTACGCGGCGGGCACTCGCAAAGACAAGTTGCTGCATCAGTTGCGCGAAGTTGGGATGACGGTGATGGAGGCGCAGCGCATGGTCGAGACCTGGGCGGACGAGGACGTGGGACGCATCGAGTTCCATGTGAGAGAGTGCAAGTCGAAGCGGAGCCCGTTGGCCTGGTTGCGCAGCGGTTTGCGTGACGATTACCGACAGCAGAGAACGTTGTTTGCGGAAATTGCGGAAATGAAGGCGAAGGCAGCTGAGAAACGAGAGGCTTATATAGCGCCTCCGAGAGACGAGGGTGTGGAGGCGGCGGTGCAGGAATTATACAAACATGTGGACGCCAATGCTAAATGATATAAGCTAGCAAATATCTTATTATATACAACTCGCGGCGCGAGATTTTGATGTATGAAAAGGGAAGTGGTCTTGGCGATGGAAGAGGTTCAGGTTGAGTTGTGTGTGCATCGTCAGGGGAGTGCGGTGTGTTGGGTGCGGCAGGAGCACCAGACCTGCCGGGGCGCGGTGGCGTTGTAGGGCACAGCGTAGCCGGGGCGGATCATGAGATCGGCGACGTCCATACCTTCGAGATAGAGCACGGCCAGTCGGCGCTTGTACTTGTCATGGCCACGGTCTTCGATGGCCAGCGTCCGGGCCTCGTCGATCAGGCGTTGCAGTTTGTTGGTGGCCTTCATGCCGAGGGCGTATTCGTGCGGGCAAGCGGAACGATAGGTCTCTGGTGCATCAAAACCAAGCAGTCGGTAGGTGACGAAGCCGACCTGGATGGTGTCTCCATCGATGACATGAATATCGTTGGCGGAGATCGGCAGGTGAGCCGGTGTGCCGAACAGCCACCGAAGCAGAGAAATAAAAAAAGCCGTCATATTGTGCGGCAGTATAGCATGGCTTTGCATTCGTCGCCGCGTGTGAGGGCGACGAGGTTGGTTTCGGTGTTGACCGCAGGCTCCGTCCCGGTAGACCCCTTACTGCTTTGACAACTGCAGCGGGTTATTTTGAGTACCGGACGAGAGGTGTGAGCGTTATGTCTTTAATCCTGTCGACGCCGTGCCATCAAAGGCGGCGTCGTAGAAATTCGGCGGGGCATAGGGCTCGGGCGGTCGATCGCCGGGCTTGTGGAAAAACCCTTTGAAGAAGGCAACGCCCTTGCGCAGACTGCGGCGCGTGGCGGCGGTCACGCTGCGGGTGATGGGGGGAAGCGGGGGGGGGATGAACAGCCGCAGCTCCTGGGTGACGGGGAACTTGTAGGCGCTGGTGATCTGCCGGGCGACCATGATGCCGTTGATCGGCACACGCACCCATCGACGGGTGACACTGACAAGACCACACCTGGCCAGCCGGTCGATGGCCTTGGAGACGGTGCGCACGCACAGCATGCACTTCTCGGCCAAGGTGGCGAGACTTGGGTCGCAGCGACCATCCTTCGACAGGGACTGATACCACAGCAGGGTGCGATAGACGGTCAAGCCGCTGCGCTTGATCTCACCGTCAGCACGGCCTTTGCCACGGGTTTTCTTTTCGATGGTGACGGCAGATTTCCACAGTTTGCTTCGCTGTTCGTCCGATACGCGTCCCGGCCAGATGGTCGGATTGGCCGTCGCAAACACCGAGTGTGCTCGAACAGCGAAGCGTTCGGCAACGGGCTGGAAGGCCTGCACTGCGCCGGGTGCCGTTGCCGTGGGTGGTGCGGTAGGGGCGTCGCCGAACGAGGCGGGGAATGGCTTACGAGTGCGTAGCGAAGCAATCAATTCGGGGCTGGCTTGGGCACGGATCGGTTGCTCGGAGGGAAGGGGTCTCGTCGTCATAATGGCCTCGATGTTGAGGCCGTGAGCAGGCAACGCGCCGCCACCACGCAAAAAAGTGCTTGCGAGCGGGGGGCGAATCAATTGAAGAGGGAGGTGCGATCCTGCTTCTCTTCTTTTGATTCGCCTAACATGTGCCCTGGCCTCACGGCCGGGGTTTCGTGTTTTTACGGGACGCGGTGGGACGAAGTGCTCTCCTGTTCCAGCAGGAGTTGGACAGCGGCGGCAATCGCGTGAGAACGCGAGACGCCATGGGCCGCGGCATAGGTGTTGAGAGCGGTCGTTAAGTGTTTGGGCATGCGCATCGTGACCAAGTCGCTTGTCGACCGGGCATTGCCGTAAGATGGCCTGGGCGTAGGTACGGTGGTGGTCTGTTCGTGCATCCGGTGTTACCGCCATGATTCGGGCGCTGTGCGCAACCTGTGCAAAACAACAATCCGAGTTGCGTATCACATGGTGGAATAGTGGTTTTCCGCCAGTTGCTAGCAAATAGCTCTTAACGGCTGCGGGGTAGGCATGGTGGTGTAGCGTTCCTGCGGTGTCCGTATTGATGTTGCAACTGTTGCGGGCGCGTGCCAACTTTGCATCGGGGGTAGAGTGTGAATGGCAATTGCAGGAGCGTGCCAATGTCTAATGATGACAAGAGAAACCGAGATCGTGCGCGAGCCAAAGCCGCGAACAAGTATTTTGAAATGAAAGGCGAAGCGGGACGCCTTGATCTGGGAGACGGTCATTCATTAACCTGGGGGCCATGCCAAGACGCGCGCTACCGCGACACCGCGAGGTATAAGTTCATCACCATCGTGTCGGCGGATGGTAAGGACTCGTTTATACGGGATGCGACGGACAACAAGATCATCGAAACATGACGTTCGTGGGAGCTAACTAAAAAGACGCAGCCCGACGAGTGACCGTCGTAGAGCTGCGTCTTTTTAGTATTTTGGACGAGACCAGATTTTACCATTTTAACCGAGATATTTCAATCTGCGGGGCACAGCACCTGCCACATCGAAATTGTGTCTCGTTTGATGTTTGCTAGCAAATATCATCTATCAGCTAGGCCCGCTGGGGCGATCGCAGTAGGTCAGGTCGACCGCGGCGAGAGACTTGGGCTGATGGCCTGGAAGAAATAATCGCCTTTGGTCTTGCCTTCGAGCGACACGTCGACGGAGACGAGCGAGAGATAGCGCAGCAGCCAGCGGCGGACGTTGTCGGCGACGAGGCGCAAAAACCGGCTGTTGTCGGCGCCGGGCGATGCCTGCGCCTCGGCGAGCGCGTCGAAGTATTCAATGACTGTTGCGTTGTCGCTATTGATGACCGTGATCGGGTAGCCGTTGCGCAGCAGGATCAGGTTCATGGCAAGGCGTGCCGTGCGACCATTGCCGTCAACGAACGGGTGGACGGTGACGAACCTCTCGTGGAACTGCGCGGCAAGTTCGACGGGGTGAATGGTCGCTTTGTTGGCATCGTAGTACTGGAACAGGGCATCCATGAGGCCAGGGACTTGCAGGGCATCGGGCGCAATGTGCTGGCCGACCGAGACACCAACGTTGCGATAGACGCCGGCGTTGGCGCGGTCGATGGCGTGCAGAACGAGGCCGTGGACTTGCTTGAGGTCGAATTGAGTGAAGTCCTGAGTGCCGGCCGCGAGGTCGCGAATGAAGTCGATGGCTTCCTGGTGGTTGGTGGCCTCAAGGTGCTCCTTGAGCGACTTGCCGGCGACGGTGATGCCCTTGTTGATGATCAGGTGGGTCTCGTTGAGTGTCAACGTGTTGCCCTCGATGCGGTTGGAATTGAAGGTGTACTCGGTATCGAACGTCTCATCGAGCTTCTCGACTTGGGCCGGATCGAACGGGCGGAAGCTGTCGAGGCACAATTTGAGTTCGGTCAGTTGGGCGTAAAGACCTGGCAGATCAGTGGGTGGGGGAAAAGCGGCGGCGAGCGAGTAGCCGTTGGCCGGATCGGTCAACTTGTCGAGGTACGCATCGCGCAAAGCGGCTGTGCCCTGGCCGGCGCGAGGCGCAGCGCCTGGCTGGTCTGGCGCAAAGGCGCGGCGATCAGGGTTGAACTGGTTCATTGGTTAAGTATAGCATGTAATTAATAATATGAAAATAGGCGAGTGCAAATACACCGTGTCGCACATTATTGTTTTTGCGACATGAAAGGTGACAGGTGTCAAGGTCTGTGGTGAAATGTTTTCATATTTGACAAATTATGAGTTAGGTATATAATATACAATACATTCCGCATTAGCGGCGACCCCCATGTAAAAATCGGGGGCATATTTATTTATAGAGTTCGAGAAAGCCATCCCGAATTAACTGGAAGTCGGGGGCGCTCAGTTGTCCCATATTATCATAAAGCCGACGGTAATCGATGACACGGATTTGGTGCAAACAGGCTGCCATGTCTTTCTGCTTGAAAGTGAAATTGCGCCACCAGCTGCCCTCTTTGTGGCCTGATGTCGTGGGTATGACGAGGTAGAAGCTGTGCGAGAGTTTTTTATAGATGATGGCCGGTCGGGAGAATTTGGC
>JANLSL010000093.1:0-6231 GCA_031362385.1 Alphaproteobacteria bacterium
CCTTTGAGTATGATGTTCCCGATTATTCCAACGCGCTGATCGAAGCCCTACGCGCGTTGGTGTTGGACCGGGTGGCGGTATTGGGTCATCACAGTGGGGCGGTCTTTTCCCTCGATATGGCCGCGCGCTTTCCTGAGCGTATCAATAAAATTATCCTGTCAGGCATCAGTTGGCGTTCGGCTGAGAATACCAAAGCGCTGGTGGAAAGCCGCACCAAGCGCGATCTTCCTGTCACCCAAGACGGCGCATTCATTAGCACGATGTGGGCAACCTATGCATCGTTAGTCGGCGAGGGCATGGCGTTGCAAACTGTGCTGGAGCCTTTTCTGGTCAACCAATCCATGCGGCTGCGTCCTTTTGATGCCCATCACGCCGTGCTGGCCTGGGATAAAATGCCTGCCCTTCGTGCGATCAAATGCCCGGTCTTAGTGTTACAGGGTGAGCGCGATATCTTTGTCGCCGGCCAAGAAAAACTGATGGAATTGCTGCCTCGCGCGCGGCGCCAGACGATACCGGGCGCCGGGGCGTTTACGTTCCGTGATCGGCCAGCCGAAGCAGCCCGCATCATCAAAGAGTTTCTCGCCGAGATCTATCCGGTTGTGGCATAAATCAGCCATGAGTGAATCTGCTGCCGAACCGGTTCATAATTTACCTGCCTTCACCGTCAGCGAGCTCTCAGCGTCGCTGAAACGGACGGTGGAAGATGCGTTTGGATACGTGCGGGTGCGCGGCGAAATTTCACAGCCCAAAGTCGCCACCTCCGGTCACTGTTACTTGCGCCTTAAAGATGAAACTGCCGTGCTCGATGCCGTGATCTGGCGCGGCAGCATGGCCAAGCTCAAGATTAAACCCGAAGAAGGTATGGAGGTGATCGCCACGGGGCGCATCACCACCTATCCCGGTAAGTCGAGCTATCAAATCGTCATCGAGTCCGTTGAGTTGGCCGGGGTTGGTGCGTTACTCAAGTTACTTGAAGAGCGCCGCAAGAAATTGGCTGCCGAGGGGTTGTTTGATGAGGAGCGCAAAAAACCACTGCCATTCCTGCCGCGCGTTATCGGTGTTGTGACCTCGCCGACGGGCGCTGTCATCCGCGATATTTTGCACCGAGTCAGTGACCGGTTCCCCAGGCACGTCATTGTCTGGCCTGTGCCGGTTCAAGGCGAGGGTGCGGCCGATAAAATCGCTGCCGCGATTGCTGGGTTTAATGCACTGACGCCAGGGGGGGACATTCCGCGCCCCGATGTGCTGATTGTCGCGCGCGGGGGCGGCAGCCTTGAGGACCTTTGGGCCTTCAACGAAGAAGTGGTGGTACGGGCCGCGGCATCGTCCACCATCCCATTGATTGCTGCTGTCGGGCATGAAACCGACTGGACGCTGATTGATTATGCGGCTGATCGCCGCGCGCCCACGCCAACGGCTGCGGCTGAATTGGCCACCCCAGTGCGGCTTGATCTGGTCGCTCATGTCGAGCAACGCGCCACGCGCTTGCTGCAAGCCGTGGGCCGGACGCTGGCCGACCTTAAAACCAAGCTTGATGGCTTGGTGCGCGGTATCCCGCGCCTCGATGCAGTAGTGGCCGAGAAAGAACAAATGCTTGATGGGTTGGCTGAGCGCTTGAGATTGGGCCCGCACGCATTGCTGCAAACCAAAGCGCAAGATTTGAATCTGTCTTCAGCGCGCCTGAATCTTACTCGGTTTGTGCGCGATGTCGAACGGTACGCAACTGATGTGGGGCAGCTTCACGCGCGACTGACCCGTGCGGCAGCGCGTGCTGTGGCTGATGTGCAATCTGCCTTTGTTGCCTTGGCTGCGCGGCTTGACTCAGTTTCGCCGCAGCGCGTGCTTGAGCGCGGCTATGCTATGGTGGTGGCGGCTGATGGTCCGATTACTTCGGTTCAGGGTGCGGTTGCTGGCAGTCGGGTCGAGATTAAATTCTCAGACGGCAAAGTTGCCGCACACATCGATGGTGATGCGCCTGCGCCCACAGTCAAAACAGCTAAGCCCAAGCCAGCTGGCGGCAATCAGGGCAGTTTGTTCTGATGCGCGCCATTATTTTTGGTGTGGCGGCTTTGGCCACTGGGGGTGCTCAGGCCGCTCATATTGAAATGTCCGGCCGCCTTGAGCAAGGTGGCATTGCGATTGGTCACGCCCCAGCGGGCACACGCGTTGTTTTTAACGACCGCACGCTTTTCACCACGAACGATGGAAAATTTGTGCTGGGGTTTGACCGTGATGCCGCCGCCAGCGCAACCCTTGTGATGACGCACGCTGACGGAAAAGTGGAAATGCACAAGCTCGACATCAAGCCGCGTCAGTGGCAAATCGAGAACGTGAAGGGGCTGCCACAAAAACTGGTCACGCCTGATCCTGCGACTGAAGCCCAGATCACTGAGGACAACAAGCTCATGGTCGCTGTGCGCGCCACGACCATCGACGTTGCGTTTTTCGAAGGTGGCTTTATGCGCCCGGCTGAGGGGCGAATCTCGGGCGTGTTTGGCAGCCAACGTATTCTCAATGGTGTGCCGCGCAGCCCCCATGTGGGTCTCGATATTGCAGCTCCGGTCGGAACGCCGGTGCGCGCTGCTGCTGATGGCATCGTGTCACTGGCCAAGGCTGATATGGTTCTGACCGGTCAATCTGTTGTCATCGAGCACGGCTTTGGCTTGGATACGGTCTACATTCATATGAGCGAGATTCGCGTCAACGACGGTGACCGTGTCAAACGCGGTGACATTATTGGTTTGATCGGCCAAAGCGGACGCGCCAACGGGCCGCATCTTCATTTCGGCGTCACGTGGTTTAACACCCGGCTTGATCCTGAAACGGTGCTGGCTGTGCTGCCTGCGCCCTAAGCGCGCTGCGCCAGCGCCCGATCCAGCGCCCGATCCAACATCTGATCAACGGCGGCTTCGTTGGCCCAACTGACATCCACGTCAACTACATCTACCTGTTGGCGTTGATCAGGCAGCAGGCGCACTGCGTCTTTCGCCGTGGTCACAGGTATGGCGTCCATGGAAAAGGCCTCATCCAGAATCGGCTGAATGTCGGCGGGGCCGAACGGTTCGTGATCCTCGAAGGGATGCCAGGCAACCACATGTGCGCCAATCGCCTCAAGGGTGGCAAAAAATTTGCCGGGATTGCCGATGCCTGCGAAGGCGACCAGCTTGCGTCCCCGCAACGCAAAAGCGCGCTGATCGGGCATTAGGTCAGCTTGAAGTTTTCGCAAACCTGGGGCCAGGCGTGCTGACAATCCGCTGGCATCCCCACCCATGAAAATAACGGCGTCAGCGCGCGCCAGGCCGTCGGCAGG
This sequence comes from Alphaproteobacteria bacterium, assembly GCA_031362385.1. Taxonomy (GTDB): domain Bacteria; phylum Pseudomonadota; class Alphaproteobacteria; order Rhodospirillales; family Rhodospirillaceae. The sequence goes on from JANLSL010000093.1 coordinate 3,311, forward strand.
ATTTTCGCGCAAAGGTCCGGCCGGGAAAATGTATCCGTTGCCAAAGGGGCTGGCGCCATCAAGAACCACAATGCGGAAATCTTTGTGAATGCCGGGGTGTTGATGGCCGTCGTCAAGCAAAACCACGCTCGCACCTGATTGTGCGGCTGCCTGCGCGCCTTCGATGCGCTTGCGCGCAACCCAGGTTGGGCACACTGCCGCATGAAGTAATGCTTCATCACCCACCTCACCAAAGGTGTGTTGGTTTTCATCAACGCGCACTGGGCCTTTCAGTGTCCCTCCATAACCGCGCAACACAACCGCAGGCCGTTCGCCGCGTGCGCGCAACTTTTTAACCAGCGCAATGGTGACAGGGGTTTTTCCAGAACCGCCCACTGTGAGCCCGCCAACCGAGATGACGGGAATAGCAATACGTGGTTGATTTGTGCGTGTCGCCCTGGCTGTGGTGATCGCACCGTAAATGCGCCCAAAGGGTTCCAACAGGCGCGAAAGACCCTGATCGGCGGTCCAGAACTCAGGTGCGCGCATCGGCAGCCTCATCAGCAGCAGCGCTGACGCGATTGAGTTCATTCTCGACGCGCTGTTGCAGAGCGCGCGCTGTGGCTTCGTTGCAATCGCGTGGCACAGTGATTGGGTCGCCCCACACCATGATGCCACGCCCGAAGGGCAAGCCGATGATGAGGCGGTCCCAGGTTTTGAGCCTGATACGATTGCTGACCGACACCGCTGCTGGAAGAATGACAGCGCCTGACAAGCGCGCCAAGGCAATCACGCCATCTTGAGCAACTTGTGAAGGCCCACGCGGGCCATCAGGAGTGATGCCGATGCTCTCCCCCGCTTTGAGTCTGCGTACCAGTTCACGCACGGCACTGCCGCCACCGCGCGTGGAAGAACCTGCGATGGTCGAGATTCCAAATGCACCAACCGCGCGCGCAATAAGTTGCCCATCGGTATGGCCCGAGATCAGCATGTAAAACGGTGCGGGTGAGGGCCAGCAATAGGGCATCAGCGCCAATCGATTGTGCCAGAAGGCGACAATCACCGGCTGTTCGCCGCGCCACGCAGGTTCAGCCGCCGCACTATTGATTGTCGTCCAGCGCGTCGTGGCTTTGACCCAGCGGATATGACTGCTGGTCAGACGGCCCAAGCCGTTGCGCACCACAGGATGGCGGCTCAAATGCTTCAGGCGATTGCGTAAGCCCATCGACAAGCCGCTCCACGGCGATTTTATTATGCGATTCCAGGGCGTTGGTGACGCCGCCTGAATTTTGTCACAGTTCCAAGATAATGCTATTTTACACTATGTGAAGCGACTGATTTGGAAAGAGTAATAATACAAGACTGGAAAAGGACGAGCGCTCATGGCCGACCCTCAACCTGACAATAAAAATCTGCTCTGGGCGATGATCGCAGGAGCGGTTGTGTTGCTTCTTGTGATTTATATTTTCGCTGGCGCGGACCGCACACCAAAGCTTGTGGCACCGGTGGCTCCTGCGAGCGCGCCTGCCGTGGCACCGGCACCAATGGCAACGCCGCCTGCGGAGCCCGCTCCTGCGGCAGAAGTGCCAGCGACACCCGCCCCTGATGCCGGGGCGAAGCCACCGTCATAGAAGCGCTTTGCGAAGGAGCTTCAGTTAGGATTATTTCCCAGCAATGCTCATGCCGTCGATGCGCACCGTCGGCGCGTCGACGCCATACAGAAATTCAAGGTCAGTCGCGGGCGTCATGTGTTTGAACATGGACTTTAAGTTGCCTGCCACGGTGACTTCGTTGACGGGAAACGTCAGCTGGCCATTCTTGATCCAGAAGCCAATCGCGCCACGGCTGTAATCACCCGTGATGGTGTTGGCACCCTGGCCGATGAGGTCGGTGATGTACAAGCCATCGGTGATGTCTGCCATTAAGGCGTAGGGCGTGTGCATCCCTGCGGCCATATAGACATTGGTTGCACTGGGCGATGGCGGCGATGTTGAACCGCGCGCGGCATGGCCGGTTGGCTCAAGTTTAAGTTGCCGCGCGGTGCGCAAATCCAACAACCACGTGGTCAAGATTCCATTATCGATGAGCTGACGGCGGCGATTAGCCAGCCCTTCAGCGTCGCACGGTTTGGAGCGCAGCCCGCGATGACGATGTGGGTCTTCAATGATTGTTACAAAGGGTCCGAACACTTCGGTTCCCATGGCGTCTTTCAAGAACGATGTGCCGCGCGCAATCGATGATCCGTTAATCGCGCTGAGCAGGTGGCTAACCAGGCCCCGTGAAGCGCGCGGGTCAAATATCACTGGAACTTTTTGGCTTTTGACTTTCTTCGCCCCTAATTTACGCACCGCGCGCTGGCCTGCGGTGAGGCCGATGTCTTCGGGCGCGCGCAGGTCGCTCACATAAACTGCACTTGAATAGTCGTAGTCAGTTTCCATGCCCGTTTTTGCTGCACCCGCAATCACCGAGGCGCTGATCGACGAGCCAGATGACTCGTACGTGCGCTGAAACCCGACAGAATTTGCGATGGCAACATGGCTGCGGCCCCAGCTGGCCGATGCGCCCTCCGAGTTTGTGACACCTTTCACGGCCAGCGCAGCTTGCTCACAGGCTTTAGCCCGCGTAATCAGCATTTCGGCTGACATTTCAGTCGGGTCGCAAATGTCGAGTGTCGGCATCGAGCGCGCCAGTTGATCTGGCGATGCTAAACCAATAAACGGGTCTTCCGGCACGATCCGCGCCATGCTGACGGCGCGCGCCACCAATTCTTTCAGCGCTTTGGGCGAACGATCAGCTGAGGCGACGATGGCTTGTTTTTTGCCAATCATCACACGCAGGCCAATGTCACCACCCTCTGAGCGCTCGAGGTGCTCGAGTTTTCCAAGTCGTGATGTGACCGACACCGACATGCCGTCAGCAACAATAGCATCGGCTTGATCAGC
>JANLSL010000075.1:0-1553 GCA_031362385.1 Alphaproteobacteria bacterium
CCAGGTCTTGGGTTTACGTGCGCCGTGACAGAACCACACGCCACCTTCGCCGCGCTTAATGTGCTCGGCAAAGAGTGCGTCATCAGGAATACCATTATCGCGCATGATTTGCTTTAGGTCGGCGTCGGCCCAGCCCATCCAGAATGGCTCGCCGTTGTAGCGCACTTGCCAGTCATTCATGACTTGATCGGCCAGTTTCACATAACCGGTTTGGTTCGGTACATCGACGTGGAACGCGACCCCGCCCGGGGTCAACACACGCCAAGCCTCGCTCACCCACTTTGGCAATCCGCGTTGGGTGGTTTCGTGTCCCAGAATATGAGAGACAACGAGGTCAAATGATTCATCCGGAAATGCAAGCGCGGTTGCGTCCATTTGATGGAAGTGAATCGCTTGGCCCTCGCTCTCGGCATTGGCATGGGCCCAGCGCAGCAAACCTGGGGCAATATCAATGGCGTGAATGTCGGCATCGGGCAGTAATTCTTTGTACGAAGGCGTATTGCGACCGGTACCGCAACCTAATTCCAATATCCGCTTTGGCTTAAAATCAGGATAGCGTTCAGCCAACATCGTGAGAACAAAATCGCCGCCTGACTGCCCCGCCACGGCTTTTCGTCCACGCCCAGCGCTATACATCAGGCCGCCACCATTATACCGCGCACCGGCGGTGATGTCCGTGGCGCTCTCTTCAAAACAAAATCCGCCAGGTTGGCGATGAATCTCGGTCATCGCGATATTGCGCGGCAGCTTCAAATTGGAATCAAGCGTCAGTGTGCCCAACTTTGTGGGCCGCGTATTGTAAGTATCGAAAGCTTTTTGCAAACGGGTGAGATCGTGATCGAGTACGCCATCAACAATATCCCACATCATACCTTGGGAAACGTATGTCAACGCGGCCCAGGCTTTGAAGAGATGAGTTTTCTCCAGTGCGGCTTTTGCAGATTTGCGATCATTTTTATCTGTGTCGCTCAGCTTGTGGCCTTCTGATTTCTCAAGCTCTGGCGCAATCTTCGAACCAAACAATGTGCGCACTTCTGCGCCCATGGCAATGTTGACTCGCTTTTTAAACGCAATCAGAAATTCCTTGCGCGAGATGTCGTCGTGCGTCAGCTGCAAGGTCATGTCGAGGTCGTTGAAGCCGTGAGGGTTCGGGCTACTGGACATATTGCTAGACATACAAATCTCCGCGAAAACTGCCGTATCGGCGCAGGTTATATCGTATCATATATATAACCATTAATCTCAATTCCTTGCCATGGGTCAAAAGGCCTTCTTAATCGCCCGGCTTGCTTAATCGCCTAGCTTGAGGCCATGGCATGCTCTCCGGTAGGGTGATTCCTATGAAATACTCTCGGTTTCTGGGTTTTGGCCTGACGGCTGTTATTGGCCTTTTTTGTGGTGTGGCGGTAGCCCACCCCCATGTTTGGGTCACCGGTGCTGCGACAATGCGCTTCCAGAATGATGCGTTAACGCGCATAGGAATGCGCTGGCAATTCGATGCGTTTTTCAGTCAGGTCCTGACGGGAGATTTTGACAAAAACAAAGACGGTAAG
>JANLSL010000107.1:0-12587 GCA_031362385.1 Alphaproteobacteria bacterium
TGCGCCGCCGCCCAACGCTTGAGGAAATGACCGCACTTGATCAGCTTCCGACCTGGGTTTCTTAAAGCGTCGTAATTGCGTCCGCGCGCCAAACCCCCGTAAACTCAGCCCATGAATTTGCCTGATTCACGCCTCTCCCGCCTAACGCCAGCACTGCACTTGCGTGTGGGTGCGGCGTGGCTCGCTACCACATGGGAGCGGTTGTGGGCACGGTTGTGGCTGCCTGCCAGCATCGCCGGTTTCGTCATAGCTGTCATTCTCACGGATATTCTCCCCAGCTTGCCCGGGTGGCTGCATATGAGTTTATTGGCCGCTGCCATCGCTGGTCTGAGTATTGCGACAAAACGCGCCCTCAAAGGGTTCTTGTGGCCGTCATTCGAGACTGCCAAAAGTCGTTTGGAGCAAGATGCAGCGGCGGCGCATCGACCGTTAACGGCCGCTCAAGATCGCTTGACGAATGAAACATCACCACAAATAACACACCTGCAGCGTGATCTGTGGGCGCAGCATCAAGCCCGTGCGCGGGCAAGCCTGGATCGGTTACGCGCACGCTGGCCCAGGCCCGGCGTTGCCACCCTAGACCGCCATACCATACGGGCTGGCGCAGTGATTGCGCTGTTCATCGCTGGCATGGGCAGTTGGGGCACGATGGGCACACGCTTCGTGCGCGCGGCATGGCCATCGTGGGACGACAACCGATCAGGCCCCAGCGTGAAACTTTGGATTACACCGCCCGCGTATACCGGACGCTCGCCGATTTTTGTTGAATCACCCGCAGCACAAAACGCAACCAACATCGGCGCACTTGATGTGCCTGAGCACAGTAAGATGTTGGTGGTGGTCACCGGCACCGGGCGCGACACCAATGTAGTCGTTGATAACGCCGTCATTCCGCTTGAGAAACTTGCTGATAAAAGCCAGCGCGTTGAACAGGAAATGCCGCGCGGGAACGTGCTGGAGGTCCGCCAACGCGGTCGTCTGCTGGCATCATGGCAGATCAGCCCACTGCCCGATTTACCGCCCAACATTAATTTTATAAATGAGCCGCGCGAAGTTGGGCGCTGGCGCTTGCGCCTCGATTACAAGGCCACCGATGATTACGGCATCGAGTCGGTCACGGCGCATATCGTCAGAAGCGAACAAGTGACAGCAAGCGCCACCGACCCCAACGCTGAAATTGAAGCGATTGATTTTGATGTGACCGTGCCGCCCTTTAATCCGCGCGAGGCTCGTCAAGTTTCGCTCCATGACTTAACGGCACATCCGTGGGCAGGTCAGCCTGTCCTTGTGCAATTGATCGTAACCGATCAGGCCGGACAAAAATCACCCAGTGCATTTCGCGAAGTCGTGCTGCCTGAGCGGGTCTTTCAACACCCCGTCGCCAAGGAACTGATTGCAATCCGCAGCGGATTGCTGACCGAGCCTGAAAAAACTTCCGTCGCAGCGTTCCGAAAACTCGCCATCATTTTGCAGTCCCCGCACTCTTTCGGCGGCGATGTGCGCACCTACCTTGAGTTATCAACTGCCAAATATCGTATCGCCTATGATGATATAAATAGCGCTGCGCAAACATTGCCGCCCCTGCTGTGGTCCGCAGCAGTGCGCATTGAAGATGGCAATCTGGCGGTGGCTGAACAGCGGCTCGACGCCGCCGAAAAAGCACTCAAAGAGGCCATGGAACGCGGCGCGCCCGCCGCCGAGATCGCCCGCCTGATTGACCAATTGAAAAAAGCTGTGGCTGATTACGCGCGCGAACTTGCGGCGCGCACACCTGATTCTGAGAAAAGTTTACTCACCCCCGAACCAGGCCAGCGTTCAGTCGGGCCAGAAGAGCTGGCTAAAATGATGGAACAACTGCGCCAGATGACTCAAATGGGCGCGCAAGACGCTGCCCGCCAAGCCATGTCTGACTTACAGAACATGTTGCAAGCCTTACGCTCAGCAGCAACGGGTTCACGCGACAATGCTGATGTTAAGGCCGCAGAAGAGATCATGCGCGACTTGAAGGCGTTGACCGCTGCACAGTCAAAACTGCTTGAGGAAACCTTCAAACAGGCGCGCGACAAGCAAATCAATGGGCAACCATCGGGCAAAAATGATCCGCGCAAAGATCAAGCTCAACAACAGCGTCAGGCGGCTGATCAACAAGAAAAGTTACGCCAGCAACTCAGCAATTTAATGGGCCGCATGGCCCAAGCCGCGGGGCAGACTCCGGGCGCGATGGGGGAGGCTAATAACGCCATGCGTAACGCGCGCAATGCGTTGAATGAGGGCGCGCTGAAACCAGCGACTGATGCGCAAGCCCAAGCCCTCGCACAACTGCAAGACAGCATGCGCGATGCCAACAAACAACTGATGCAATCACTCGCCGAAAAAGGCTTGGCTGGCATGGTGCAAATGCCAGGCGAAGGCGAAAACGGCAACGATCCGCTCGGTCAGCGCACCGGACCTGACGACAAAAGCCAAATCGAGATTCCCGATGCCCCCGATGTCAACAGTATGGCAGAGCGCGTTCGTGCAATATTAGATGAGATTCAGCGCCGCGCCGCCGACCGCACACGCCCGAGCGACGAGCAGGACTATCTCAGGCGTTTGATGAAACAATATTAGAGCAAGCAGCGTTAAGTTAGGATCGGACTGCTTGCTCTAATTTATTGCTTGGTCGCGTCGTTTTCGCGGAAAACCGGTATCCACTTTTCCGCACGACGCTCTAAAATTTAAAACGGCTTATTGCTCAGCCCACGTCACCCTGAAGCCGCCCGTCGCACGCGCCATGTCTGGGAGCTCAAGGCGCAACTCAGCCTCGACCGACTCGTTGGGATCGAGCAACGTTTTAGGGGGCGGCATCTCGGATTCTTGGATGACTTCTTTGGCTTCGTTGAGCAACTGAAGCTTCATCTTTGGAACGGGCTTAATCACCTTATCAATATTGGAAACAAAGCCGCGCACCACCAGCGTTTCGATACCATCAACACGCCGCAGGCTTTTGGCCGAAAGGGCCCAGCGCAACCCATCGCCCGCGCGCGGCGCAACAACACCGGTGCGCTCATAAAATGTTTTGGCCGCCGGCCACATTCTTTCGACGAGATCGCGCCCAACCCACAACACTGCGGCAAGCGACACGAAAGCCATTACAGAAACAGCGGCTGTCAGATAGGCAGGATTAAGGGGTTTGCTTTTCTGACGCTGCCCACGTTGAAACATTTGTTTCGCCATGGGGGTGTCGGCTTCTTCGTCTTCGCCGTCAACAAAGTCATCTTCATCTTCCGAAGCTTTGCCAGACGCAGCGCTGCCGAAATCAGGGCGATCAGCATCGGGGTCAACCAAATCTTTGTCTTCACCCGCTTCGTCCGATGCTTTTGCTGCACCCAACCCCGCAGCAGCGCCAGCCTTTTGTTTTTTTGCTGCTTCTGCTTTTGATTTTGCGCTCGCAGCCGCGGCTTCTTTGGTCGCTGCTCCTTTGGTCGCTGCTTCTTTGGTCGCTGCTATCGGCTGACCAGGACCACCAGCCGCCACCTCGGCAGCGTGTTGACCAGGCCCTGCAGAAGCAACCTCAGCACTTGGTGCGGCCTGACCAGGACCTCCAGCAGCACCCGGTGCAACCTGACCAGGACCAGCAGCAGCACCTATTGCATTTTGCGCAGGCTGACCAGGACCTCCGGCTGCGCCCGGCACACTTTGCCCAGGACCACCAGCAGCACCCATTGCGCTTTGCGTAGGCTGCCCAGGACCGCCGGCTGCACCCGCCACGCTTTGCCCGGGCTGACCAGGCCAGCCTTGTGCAGACTTCGGGGATTGCACAGGCATTCCAGGGCCGCCGGGCGCACCCATGGCACTTGCGCCGGGCATGCCTGGCCCAGCCTCAAATGATTTCCGTGATTGAGCCGCCATCCCAGGTCCGCCCGGAGCATCCATCATGCTTTGACCGGCCATACCTGGACCGCCATCTAAAGCGCGCTTTGATTGCGCAGCCTGGCCCGGCCCACTTGGTGCGCCCATCATCGATTGGCCCGCAGCACTTTGCGGTATGACCTCGTCCTTGCCCCACGAAACCGTCACATCGCCTTGTGCTTTGGCACCAATAATTCCCATTTGGGTTTGCGAGGCGCCACCAGGGCCTGCAGGCATACCGGCACCGAGCATCGACCGCCCGCCTTGGCCCACTTGAGCAGGAATCACGGCTTGATCATTGTTCCATGAGACTGAAACGTCCCCGACAGCTTTTGCACCTGCCTGCCCCATCAATGAGCCAGAAAGAGCAACCGCACTTGGGCCTCCTGGTGCCATCGGGCCGGTCATTGATTGTGCGCCCATTCCAGCAGGTCCGCTGGGTCGCGCTAGCCCGCTGGGTCCGCCAATGGCTCGGACGGGCGACTGAACACCCATCCGGGTTGGGCCGCCTGGCCCCATGGGGCCGCCAGCTTGCCCCATGCGATTGGCCATACCAGGACCACCACCGCCTGCCATGCCAGGGGCCGAGCCCAATGGCATTCCAGGTTGGCCTTGGGCTTCTTGGCGCCAAGAAACCGTGACATCGCCAGGGGCGGGCGCACCCGCCTGGCCCATCATCGATCCAGGTAATCCAAGAGGCCCTGCGGCGACTGGCATGCCTGGTCCACCGGCAGCTCCGGGCCTTTGCGGTTGAGCGTATTGCTGCCCCAGCGCAGGACCACCCTGCGCACCCATGTTCTGCGCAGGCTGGCGCATTGCACCAGCGCCAGCAGCAGGGCCTTGTGCCATGGTGCGGGGCTGTCCCGGTGCGCTTGAGGACCACTGCGTTCCCGGCATGATGGATTGGCCTTGCCCAGGCCCAGCAGCACCGCCCCCACCACGCATTATCGACTGAGCACCTGCCGGTGCAGCAGCTATTGCAGTGGGATTTTGCCCCGCCGGTCCGCCAAAATCTCGTTCGTTTTTGGACAACGCGGAATCAAAGGCCAAACGATTGCGAGAGCCCGCGCCCATTTCGGCGCCTGCCCGCTCGGCATATTCTTGGCCCATGATATCGGCGATATCGAGTGTTTCGACCTGCGCGGTCTGGTACCAAGAATGGCTGCAACTCGCGCACTTCAGCGAGCGACCCTTCTTACCCAAGACTTCAGGTGGAACCTCGAAGTGAGCCGTACAATTCGGGCAGGTGATCCGCATTACGCTTCCTGTTTCACGACGGCGCGCTTTTTATAGTACATGATGTCGTGTTAAGGGGAGCCAAAGTTTACCCACAAAACTCTGGACCCCGCTCGTATATATACCCTGTAAGTAATTGTTAACACACCCCAAAAAGCAAGCATCAGAATATCATCCGTGGCTTTGTTTCGATCAAAAACTAAAGAAATCGAGAGCGACCCAGTGCTCTTTGAGGACGTCTCGCTGCGATATTCCAACAGTCCGGACATTTTTTCCGAGCTATCTCTGACGCTTCCGGCGCGTTCGCTGCATTTTCTCACCGGTCCGTCAGGGGCAGGCAAAACCTCGCTCCTCAGCTTGCTCTATCTCGCCAAACTCCCGAGCGGCGGGAGGCTCAAATTATTTGGTCAGGATGTGGCCCAAGCATCGCGCGCCAAGCGCACAAACATTCGGCGCCAATTGGGTGTGGTGTTTCAAGATTATCGACTTCTCGACCACCTTTCTGTCTTTGATAACGTCGCACTGCCATTACGCGTCATTGGCACGACTGAAGAAACGCTGCAGCAAAATGTTTCGGAACTTCTGCACTGGGTGGGTCTTGAGGGGCTGTTCGATGCCCTGCCAGCCGTGCTGTCAGGCGGACAAAAACAGCGCGTTGCGATTGCGCGCGCTGTGGTCACCCGGCCGAAGCTGATCCTGGCCGACGAGCCAACCGGAAACGTCGATGATGCAATTGCAGAGCGGCTGATGCAGCTCTTCGTCGAGCTCCACAAACTTGGGGCTTGCGTGATTGTGGCAACGCATAACGAGCGCATGGTTGAGCGCTTTGCGTTCCCGCGGCTCCACCTTGATGGGGGCACAATCAAAGTGCTCCCCGCCCTCGCGCGCGGGAATTGAGAACATGGCAGTCGGATCATTCTTGCCGCCCGCACGGCGTTCAATGATGGGCGGCTTTGTCACCAGCATTGTCGCCGTTCTGGTTTTTATCTCAGGCATCGCGTTGACGGCAGCGGGATCAATCGGTGCGTTAGTTGAGAGTTGGAATACCAGCGTGACTGGAACGCTGACGGTGCAAGTTCCAGGCGACGTCGCGACATCGTTTGCCAAAGCAAATAATATTGTTACTAAAGTTCGCAGCCTTCCAGAAATTAAGCGCGCTGAAGTAGTTTCAAAATCACAAGTGCAAGAACTTCTCAGGCCCTGGCTTGGGAATGACAAGCTGATAGCCGACCTGCCCTTACCTGCTCTGATTGACATTGAACTCAACACGCCCTCGCCCCAATCGCTCGAACGGGCAAGCAGCGCGATCAAGGCCATTGCCGCTGATGTGGTTATTGATGATCACCGTGTGTGGTTGAATCGGATTGCTGATTTTGCCCGGGGCTTAAGCTACGTGGCACTGGCATTGATGGCGATGTCGTTAGGTGCGCTGGTCCTGACTGTCGTGTTTGCCACCCGCGCCAGCCTGACGGAATATATCCAGGTGATCGAGGTGCTGCATTTGGTTGGGGCGCGTGACAGTCATATTGCTTCACAGTTCTCATGGCGCGCGGTGCGGCAAACCTTGTGGGGCGGGGTTTTTGGCTTGATTGCATTCGCGCCTGCACTCACCGCGATTACATTTTTGGCACGGCGCATTGATGACGGTGTCCTTCCGCCGGTATCGCTGCCGGTTCCTTATTGGATCGGCCTTTGCCTTTTACCGCTCATTGCCGCTGTCATCGCCTACGTTGCAGCCATGACCACCGTTCGGCGTGTCCTTTCGGGCATGGTTTGAGTTTCCTTTCATCGGCTGCATTTTGTATAATCTTGCGCGCATGAACCGAGTCATAAAAATCGCAGCGCTGACCAGCGCTACGGCAACCCTGCTGTGGTGCGCGGGGCTGGTTTATTTTGCGTCGACGATACCCACGCGAGTCACTGATACCATGACCAAAACAGATGCCATTGTTGTGCTCACGGGCGGCAGCGGGCGGATCGAAACCGGCCTTGAGCTGCTGCAATCTGGTCTGGCAACAAAGCTTTTTGTGTCTGGCGCGGGCGGGCGTACCCAAGTTGATGATCTGGTACCAGGCGCTACACCACCCCCCCCCGAAGTAGCAGCAGCAATTGCCCTCGGGCGCGAAGCAGAAGATACGCCAGGCAATGCGCTTGAAACCGCTACTTGGGCAGCGCGCGGAAACGTGACCTCGATCCGGTTGGTCACGGCGGCCTACCACATGCGCCGTAGTATGTTAGAGATGAGTAAGGCCATGCCGCACATGACAATCGTCCCGCATCCGGTATTTCCAAGTGCCGTAAAGTCCGACTGGTGGCGCTGGCCGGGCACAGCAAGCCTGATTGCCCGTGAGTACACGAAATTTATCATCAGCTGGCTGCGCATCGCGTTAAGTGAGAAATCATGATCGCCGCCAGGTCGTGGCTTTACACAATTTTGTTTGTGATCTGGGGCTTTGTCGGCCCACTCCTGCTCACCCCCCTTTTGGTTACGCGACACGGCGCGCTGACCGGTGCCCGTATCTGGGTCCACGGGGTGATGTTTCTGGCGCGCACCCTCGTTGGTGTGACATTTCGCGCGGAGGGAAAAGAAAACATCCCCCAAGGGCCATGCATTATCGCCGCACAGCATCAATCTTCGTTCGAGACCTACCGTTTATTCATCGAAATCGAAAACCCCGTTTTTGTTTTTAAACGCGAACTCCTGTGGGTCCCCGTCATCGGCTGGTTTCTGATGCGCGCTGGCTTGATTGCTGTAAACCGTGGTTCGGGTGTGAGTGCGATGCGCAGCATGATGCGCGCTGCAGATAAAGCCATGGCGCGCGGCGCGCAAATTGTGATTTTCCCTGAGGGCACACGCATCGCACCCGGCGCGCAGGGCCCCTACAAACCAGGCGTGGTTGCCTTGTACAACTATTGCCGGTTGCCGGTGGTGCCGATGGCGCTGAACTCAGGATATTTTTGGGGCAAAACACGCGTGCGTAAAGACCCCGGTGAAATTGTTTTCAAGTATTTGCCTGCGGTCGAGCCCGGATTAGGCAAGGCTGAGTTGCTTGCCACATTGAGGCAGCGGATCGAAAGCGCCGCAAAAACGCTGCCCGTGCTTAATCCGTGAGGGTGACAGTGGTTGCCGCCACGCGGCTGCTCTAATCGCGGTAGCTGGAGTCAGTTCGGTCTAAGCGCCGCAACAGCGCTGCCCATGCGATATGTGTGCTCCGGCTCGGGCCAGCGGGTCGCGCCTGCTGCGAAACTTTATCGCGCACAGCCTGGCTTGGGATGGTCAAGACCGACCCACCAGCTTGTGCTGCAATTTGGATTTGGCACGCCCGGTGCAAGCTATACGCCCGCACGAAAGCCTCAGCGACCGAAGCCCCAGCCGTGAGCAGGCCATGATTGCGCAACAGCATGTAATTCTTCTGGCCAAGGTTGGCATTGAGCCGTGTGCGCTCTTCAACATCGAGCGCAACACCTTCGTAGTCGTGATATGCAAGGTCAGCGGCCAACATCATGGCACCTTGCTGGAGCGGTAAAAGACCCTCCTTCTGGCACGACACCGCAACGCTTTCGATCGTGTGCAAATGAATCACACAGTGCGCATCAGAGCGCGCTTGATGCACCGCTCCATGAATCACAAAGCCGCCAGGATTAATGCCAAGGCCGGTTTGGTCCGCCAAAACGGTTCCGTCGGCCGCAACCTTGACCAAGGATGATGCTGTCACTTCTTCAAACATCAGCCCCATGGGATTGAGAAGGTATTGGCCGTCTGTGCCCGGCACGCGCGCGGACATGTGCGTAAAAATTAAATCATCCCAGCCGTACACGGCTGCCAACCGATAGCAGGCCGCCAGATCAACGCGGGCTTGTCTTTCTGCAGCCGAAGACTGTTGCTGGGCCAGCGTGTTCATCGTGGTCACGAGGGTCTACACCTGCAACATGAACATAAGGCCGGTGCGCTGAAAAATATTGAGTTTGCTCAAATCATCACCGTGGGCTTCGCCGTTATCCTTGGCCGCAAGATTGCGATTGGTTTCATTACGCAGAATGACAATCACGTCGGTATCAGCTTCGAGTGCGAAGGGAAATTCGTGCCACGTCCCGATGTGCATACAAAAGCCGTCTTTGCCGTCGAAGCGAAACGCCTCGAGTTTATCAAAGTCGGGTTCAGGCCCCGATGTTGGCGCACCGAACGCAACAATAAACGGCTTACCCCCCAGCGGAATAAAAGCTTGGGTGTGTTTGTAATGACGTTCGATATGCTCAAGCTCAAACGCACGGGGCTGGATTGTGGCCAGACTTAAACAGGTATCGCTATCAGACTGAAACGCGACCGGCTTTGAGATCGCAACTTTGCCCTGATAGTAACCACTATCGCTTGGCGTAATCCCTGATCCACGCCCCAGAATCCGCCCGTAAGGTGCCAAAGCCTCAGGCGTGGCCGGTTTGACGTGAATTAAGCGCCGTTTCAGTTTCTCTGCCGAACCGCCGTCCATAGCCCGTCTCCGTCATGAATATGTCACCAGCTTACCCCGCAGCCGTGGCGAAGCAACCGCATCTTCGTCTCTGGTCTGGCTTGTCCATTCCCGAACCAAGTGATTAAAGTCCACCCAGGCTTAAGCTGTGACTGAGCATTTATCAATTCAGGAGCGTTGCCCGCGATGGCACTTCAAATCACGCGTCATTTCGCCACTGTGAAGGGCGAACGCCAGGTTCATTATCGCCGCGCCGGCTCAGGACCCGCCGTCGTGCTGCTTCATCAATCGCCCACCTCATCGCGTGAATATATTCCGCTGATTCAAGAGATCGCCGCCCTTGGGTACACTGTATTTGCCCCCGATACGCCCGGTAACGGAATGTCTGAACCCTTCCCCGGCGACGAATGGAAGGACATGCGCGGCTTCGCCGACGGGGTTGCCAATCTGATGGACGAATTGGGAATCAAAAAAGCACCGGTCTACGGTTTTCATACCGGCGGCGTATGTGCACTGGCGCTGTGTCGTTATCACCCCGAGCGCGTTACCGTGGCCATCATGAATGGCTACATTCAAATGAGTAAAGAAGAGGTCGACGAAATCGTCGCCAACTATTTGCCGGAAATGAAACCTGAGTGGAGCGGCGCTCACTTGACCTGGGCGTGGGCGCGCTTTCGCGAGCAAGTGATCTTCTTTCCTTGGTATCGCAAAGATACCGCACGGCGCATGAACTACGACATTCCGCCACCGGCGAACTTACACCTAGCCGTGATGGATTTTATGAAATGCCAGGATTACCGCCGCGCGTATCGGCCTGCCTTTCTGTTTGATTGCGCCGATGCCGTGAAGAACATGAAGGGCAACATGGTGATTACCACCACCAAAACCGATGTGCTGGATAAATATCATCATATGATGCCAACACCGCCCGCGAACGTGCGCAGCTTTAATCCAGCCACGATGGACGAAGCCAAAACAAACTTCATCAAGATCATCGCCGAGAACCCGTCGCCTGATCCATCGCCGACACTGGTCAAAACCAAGCCCATGCCGGGCAAGATTTGGCAGGACTACCTTCAGATCGAGGGCGGCTCACTGTATGCGCGGCGCAATACCGATGGCCCGGGACGGCCGATTGTTTTCATCCACGCCAGCGCCAGCTCAAGCACGAGCATGGACCGGTATATGAAACTGTTGATCGGCAAACGCCCGGTTTTGGCGATTGACCTGCCAGGCAATGGTGAGTCGGACAATCCCATGGGAAACTCCGTCACCGTTGAAGCTCAAGCCAAGTATCTTGCCCTTGCGATCAAAGCCGCGGGGTACACTGAGATTGATATTTTTGGCTATTGGGGCGGATGTAGTGTAGCCATCGAAACCGCCATTCAGAATCCGACCCTGGTCAAGCATCTCGCTCTGCCAACATTGATGGTCTTTGATGACGCAACACGTGATGAGTACGTGGCTAAATACACGCCGACCATCGAGCTTGATGAATTTGGCGGGCACTGGATTAAAGTGTGGAACATGGTGCGTGATCAGGAACTGTTCTCACCGTGGTATAAGCGCAAGAAAGAAAACATTATCCGCCACGGCGAACCGAATATCGCGCCCGATGTGCTTCATCGCCGCACCGTCGATGTGTTCAAGTGCCTCGATCTTTATCAAGGCGCATATGCTGCGCATTTCAATTACCCCGCCCTCAAAAAGTTACCGCAGGTGAAATGCCCAGCCCTCTTGAGCAACCCAGACTCTGCGGCCACTAAAGCTGCGCTCGCCGCATCCACATCTGCCACTGCTAAAGCAATTCCGCACGATCCTGCGGCGCTGATGAGTGAACTTTTGACTTATTTCGGGTGATCAACATGCCAATTGAAGCTTGGGGTTTTATCCATATTTTGCTGTTTGTGTTCTGGTTGGGGGCCGATGTTGGCGTGTTTATCAGCGCGATTTACGCCAAAAACCCTGCCTACAGTTTTGAAACACGCATGACGGTCTTGAAAGTCGGCATGATCGTTGATGTTTTCCCGCGCATCTGTTTTGCTTTGATCCTGCCGGTTGGCATTCACATCACCAGGCTGCTTCAGCTTTTTCCAATAAGTGCCGGGATGGAAACGCTGGCATGGATTTCAGCCGTTGCTTGGATCGCGGTTATTTTCTTGATTAATGCCAACCAGGGCAAACCCCTGGCAACTGTTTTGGGGAATGTTCAGTTTGCGTTCCAAGCCCTGATGGGCATGGGCTTTGTGATCTTAGGGCTTAACTCATTGGCCACTGACGATCCGATCGATCAGACCTGGCTGGCATTAAAGATTCTTTTGTTTGGGTTGGTCTATTGGGCTGCCATCGCAATCGATTTGTGCTTCCGCCCTTTCATTGCGCCGTTTATGGAAATCGGCCAGCACGGTTCGACCCCTGAACGTGAAGAAGCTGTGAAACGCGCGGTCAACAATACCCTCATCGCGGTGAGCACACTTTATGTGCTGATTTTTTCAGTCGCGTTTTTGGGCAAGATCAAACCGTTTTGAGTGTGATGTGAAGGATCGGCGGCATGGGTCAGATTGGAATGCCACCGGTGATCGGTCTCATTGGCGGCTCAGGCATTTATGACATCGAGGGCCTGACAAACGCCCAGTGGGTGAGTATTGATACGCCCTTCGGCGCACCATCGGATGAACTGTTGGTGGGCTCACTCGATGGTCAGAAGGTGGTCTTTCTGCCCCGCCACGGACGTGGACATAAATATTCCCCTAGCGATCTTAATTACCGCGCCAATATCTTTGCCCTCAAGCAAGCCGGCGTGACCGAAGTACTATCGCTCAGCGCCTGCGGGTCGCTTCGTGAAGATTTACCGCCAGGCACTTTTGTCATTGTCGATCAATTCATTGACCGCACAACAGTGCGCGCTAATTCCTACTTCGGGCACGGTCTTGTCGCTCACGTCTCGATGGCACACCCTGTCTGCGGCAGAGTGGGCGATCATTTAGAAGCCGC
>JANLSL010000159.1:0-1857 GCA_031362385.1 Alphaproteobacteria bacterium
GGTCGCCGGGGTCTTGTTGAACCTTCCCATCGGCGTCTTTGGTGACGCCGTGGATCACGCCATTGTTATTCGCATCAACCGGTGTGCCATCAATATCTTGCACCGGGCGGCCCACATAGCCCGTAAAGACGCTGCGCACAGATGTATATCCGGCTTTTGCTAATAAATTCGCCGCCGCCGCACTGCGCATCCCATGCGAGCACATTGTGATGATCGGTGTGGAACGATCTGGCACGACGCGCGACACCTCAGCTACAAAGTCCTCAGGAGACATTTCTACATAGGCGGGATCATCTTTGGATGCGCCCAGAATGCGGGGAAAAGGAATGCTGTAGGTTTGCGGCGCATGGCCTGCAACAAACTCGCCGATGGTGCGTACATCAATAATCACTGTGCGGGCGTTGCGCTGCTGTTCCAAATACGCAGCTGACGGGCTGATGTCGGCTGTATAACTGCGCGGTAACTTGTAGCGATTGCCCTCGGCCTTCGCAGGGAGTGACATGAGAAGCGCAGAAATTATCAACGACCCTAAAAAAGCATCGCAGATTATTCTTCGCTTTTTCATATCATCTCCTCACGATGAAAAGCCCCGACTCGTATTCCAAAAAAAATTACTTCGGAATGTCAGTTGCGTTTTTCGCATCTATCCCTGCCGCATTGGCGGGAATTCCACTCGTCGTCACAAAACTGGAATCCTCAACGGGCTCCCAATAATGTTCCAGCCCTGCAATCTCGCGAATAAAATCACCTGCAAACACATCGATCACTTGGTCAGCCTGATGGAACTTCATGTGGCCTGAGGTGAGATAGATAAGTGAATCTGTTTTTGCGCTGTTTTTGCTGGTTTGGCCACCGGCGATCAAGCGCGCCACCCGGATCGAGTTACCCGGATAATCATAGCGTTTGAGAATAAGTTTGGGCGCCTCAGGTGGCATTTTGGCTTCGGCAACATCGAGCCCCCGCACCACTGTGGGTGCTGGTGATTTAACCAAACTTGCCGCATTCCAAGTAATGATCATCGTATCTTCTGCGGGGCCTGCTGAACGCAGCGCGCCGCGCGGAGTGGTGGCCACATCGCCTGCTTTCAAACTCACTTGCGCGCCAT
This sequence comes from Alphaproteobacteria bacterium, assembly GCA_031362385.1. Classification (GTDB taxonomy): domain Bacteria; phylum Pseudomonadota; class Alphaproteobacteria; order Rhodospirillales; family Rhodospirillaceae. The sequence continues at coordinate 1,106 of JANLSL010000159.1, forward strand.
TGACGTCGGCCTGGGCTGAGCCCTGGAGAACATAAATTGCCGTCTCATCGTTGATCGGATGCAAAACACCACCGGTGGACTTCTTGAAAGTCAGGACAGTGACAGTCCCCGTTGGCCATTTGGCTGATTGCGCAGTGTACGTGACGGCCTTTTTGGGCGCCTTGCGCGCGGCATCTTTTCCCATCGCGCTGCGCACGTTAGTGCCATCAGCCCAAGCTGCCATAGGTACTTTGGCGGCATCTTGGTGTTTGACGACGTAAACATCGTCTTTGGCCGAAGCTGCGGTTGTAAGGAACAAGCTCGTGATAACCAAACAGAGTGTGCGAAAGCGCATAGCAATCTCCATGAATGAATATGCAGGTTAAAAGCTAACGACTTCTTCTTCCGTCATCGGCTACGTTATCTCGTTTTCTAGCCACCACGTTGCAGCGCATCCATCGCCTCGTCCATCAAAAACATCGAGGTGAGCAGCGTGCGAACGTGGACCGTGGCGTTTAGGTTATCGACCAGCAGCGAACTAATAGAGGGCACACTGAGCGCAACATCTACTAGTGCTTTTGCGCGTGTGGCGTCTTGGCCCAGAATATCTGCAAAAGGGGCAAGCTTTGCGCCATGTGCGCCTAGCGCCGTGAGGGCGGCACGTAAATGCGCTTCAAGTGTACCAATCGCCTGGCTTAACTCCGTCAGTACGGCGCGGATAGAAGGCGAGGTATCGCGCGATTCGTCATCGCGCCCCTGGGCCGCATAGGCCA
>JANLSL010000195.1:0-4559 GCA_031362385.1 Alphaproteobacteria bacterium
GAACCAAACGCACCCCGGAAAAATCTTAAATATAATGCGTAGCTGCACCTGGCGTTTTGCATTGGCCACGGTTGCTATGGCCAGCGCCCTGTTGAGCGGGCTTTCGCCCGCCGCTGCGCAAGGCTTGAACATCATCCGCGACACCGAGATTGAGATGTTTCTTAAAGAATGGGGCAAGCCTGCATTTGTGGCAGGCAAGCTTTCGCCAGAATCGATCACTATTCGCTTGATCAACGACGACAGCCTGAATGCCTTTGTGACACAAGGCAACCAGATGTTCATTCACACCGGTTTGCTGATGGCTGCCAAGAATTCCAACGAAGTGATTGGTGTGATGGCACACGAAACCGGCCACATCGTCGGTGGGCACGCCGTCACCTTCAGTGACGATGTCGCGGCCGCCACGACGACCGCAATGCTGGCAACGCTGTTGGGCGTGGTCGCAGGTGTTGCATCGGGTAATCCTGACGTCGGCTTGGCTTTGGCATTGGGTGGCCAAGGCACCGCGCAGCGTTTGTTGTTCACCTTCAGCCGTGGCCAAGAATCACGCGCCGATCAGTTTGCGATCACCGCCTTGCAACAGACCGAGCAATCTCCCAAGGGGCTGTATGATTTTTTCAATCGTCTCGCCGGACAAGAGTTGCTGATCTCAGATCGGCAAGACCCATATGTGCGCACACACCCCCTGACGCGCGAACGCATGGATGCGGTTAATTTCGCGGTGCAGAATTCGCCTTTTTCAGGCAATCCCCCCAACCCGGAATTTGAAAAGCAATACCGCCGCACGATCGCTAAGTTGTTTGCGTTCCTCAAACCACAAATGACGACGTTCCAAAAATATCCCGAGGCCAACAAAAGCCCCGAGGCCCGCTATGCGCAGTCGATTGCGTTTTATCGTCGGGGCCAGCTTAAAGAGTCAGTTCCACTCATCGATGGGCTGCTGAAGGATTTTCCAGACGATGCCTATTTCTGGGAATTGAAAGGCCAGATGCTGTTCGAGAATGGTCGCTTGGAAGAGGCGGTTAAAGCGTACCGGGAGTCAAACCGGCTGTTGCCCAATTCCCCCCTGATCTTGGTGGCCATGAGCCACGCGATGGTCGAGACCGGCGACCCGGCCTACGCTAAAGAGGCCCAAGGGGCACTGCAACAGGCCCTGGCGCATGACCCAGAAGACCCCTTTGCCTGGGACCTGGCGGCCAAATCCTACCTTCAAACCAACGAACCAGGGCTGTCGGCCTATGCCGCGGCCGAGCGGGCATTGCTTTTGGGCCAGTTTGGGGATGTCGTTCGCTATAGCCGGGAATCTGAAAGATTGCTGGAAAAAGGCACGCCAACTTGGTATCGCCTGCAGGATATCAAGGTATCCGCTCAAAACTCGCTTCAGGAGCTTCTGGAGCGACGGCGGCGATAGGACAAATCAATGAAGATAATGTGGTCTTTGCTGGCGGCCCTCGGCTTTTCAGCGCTTGTCGCGTTCCCAGCTGCCACTCAAGACAAGAGTGCGTTTAGCGCTGCACAACGCGAACAACTCAAAACCCTGGTGCGCGAATACCTGCTGGAAAACCCCGAGGTGATCGCCGAGGCCATTGGCAAACTGCAAGAAAAAGAAGAAGCCAAGAAAGACAAAGAACGCGCGGCCACCATCGCGATGCACAAGCAAGAGATGGTCAATCCTAAAGAGCAGACCGTTATTGGCAACTTACAAGGCGATGTAACGATTGTTGAGTTCTTTGACTACAACTGCGGCTATTGCAAATCGATGTTCAATGACCTGATCAGCGTCGTTAAAGCTGACGGCAAAATTAAAGTTGTGACCAAAGAATTTCCGATTCTGGGGCCTAGTTCGGTCACCGCGTCGAAAGCCGCATTGGCCTCACGCAATCAACGTAAGTACAGCGAGTTCCATCAAGCCCTGATTTCTTACAAAGGCGCTTTGAGTGAAGCCGCCATCAACACGGTCGCCAAAAGTGTGGGTATGAACATCGAGAAGCTGCAAGAAGACATGAAAGACTCTGAACTGGACAAAATTATCGACCAGAATCGCAAACTTGCCCAAGATTTAGGCATAACTGGTACCCCTGCCCTGCTCATCGGTGATACATTCATTGGCGGCGCGATCGATAAAGATCGCCTGCTATCCTATATTGCTGCGGCCAGAAAGAAGAGCTGAGAATACTGAGATGTCGGAGTTTAATGATAAACAACGCCAGCGATTCCGGCGCCTGCTGGAAGTCGCACACTCGACCACTTTTGATGGCGAGAAAGAAGCTGCGTTGAATGCCGCAACACGGCTGGCTGAATCATTCGGCATGACGTTGCGCGAGGCTGCGGGCATGGCTGAAGCAGACGAACCACGGGCCCCCGTCACGCCCCGTCGCCCAGCTGCACAAAAAGCAAAAGACAGCCCGTGGCCGGAATCAGTGCAAGCCCAACGCTTCCATGATGCCTTGCGCCCCAAACATAAAACTAGCCAGGCGACAGGCGAGCGACCGGTCTCTGAGCACGAGAAAACCAAACAAGATAAAGTGCGTTTTGACAAAGCAATGCAGGACGCAATTGGCCGTGGATTGGATGCCGAAGAGCGTCGTCGTCAGGCACGCCTCTCAGTTATGGAAGCAGCTGCGCGCAAACGCTCATCACGGCGCTGGCGGCCACGCACGGAATTCATTCGCGTTCTGCTGAAAGAAACCCAAATGACCGTGAAAGAAATAGCGGCAACCGCAGGTGTCAGCGTTTACGACGTGATGCGGGAAAAGCTGCTGCTGCGAAACGCAGCGGCAGCTTGAAAAAGAATCTAATAATTATTGCTTCAGATCGCGGGTCTGCTGCATCATCTCGTCAGCTGTGCGCAATACCGTTGCTGAGCTTGAATACGCGCGCTGCGTGATAATCATCTTCGAGAACTGATCGGCCAAATCAACGTTGGATGTTTCAAGCATGCCTGAGACAATTTGCGCCAACCCCTGCACTGATTCCAAGCCCAACAGCCTGCGCTGACCGGCATCGGTCGTTTGCTCAAAGTAGTTGCCCGATTTTGCCTCGAGATTATTCTGGGCGGCAAAGGTCGCCAGCGGTAATTTGAACAATGCGCGACTGGTCCCATTGGTGTAATCGCCGACCAAAACGCCGTCTTCATTAAAGTACGTCGCCTTAAGGCGGCCCGTGGCATAGCCATCTTGAGTCATGTCATAGACTGTCAGGTCGCCGTTATCATTGAACTGCTTGGTTTTGCTGATATCAAGAGTAATGAGCTGATTTCCTGCCGGGTCGGCAATCGATAAAATCAGCTTTCCTGACGGCGGTTCAATCAAGTTACCCGTGCCATCAAATTTCACTTGGGGCGGAGTAGGCAAGCCCGTGACCGGGTCAATGGTTGGCGGAATCGGATTGCCAGCGGCGTCAGCCAAAGCAACGACTGTTGGAACGGGTTGCCCGGCAAGATCAAGTGAAGTGATATCGAGTTTAAAGGCCCCGGTGAGTGTATCGGTTGCAGTAAAGCCCAACGTCACTGTGCGCGAAGCACCAGTCGCATCAAAAAATGGCATCCCAACTGTCTGGCGTTTCAACGAGCCTGCTGAAACGTTGGCATGTAGTTGTATATTTGCGGTGGCGCGTGGCGGGAATGTCGCATCGCTGTTAATTGACAGCGGGACCAGTTTGGTCAGATCATCGACTTGATTGAAGTTACCGTTGATATCGGCTTTCCAGCCGTAGAGATAATCGCCACCGGTGGTGACCAACAGCGTTTCTTGATCAAGCTGACCATTATTATCGGTGTCAGTTGTGAGGTTGAATGCGCGGCCCGTCAACGAGCCATCGCGGGTATAGCGCCAACCCCCAGTACCGTCAGTTTTAGTGTTCGTTACAAAAAAGCCGCGGCCGTTAATGGCCAAATCGAGTGTGCGATTGGTGTTCTGGAGAGTGCCTTGCTTGTCGACGTTGCGCGTATCGCGCGTATCAACGCTGAAGAAACTCTGGGGGCCGTTTCCGCCACCGGGGGTGACGTGATTGAGCAACGTTTGGAAATGAGTGTTCTGAACCTTGTAGCCGGTGGTGTTCACATTGGCGATGTTCGTCGAGATGGTCGACAAACCTTGTGACTGCGACAGCAACGCTTGCGTCGCTGTATACATTGTCGCTTTGATGCTCATGACACGCCGCTCCAATCCCACTTATCAATGCTCAAACCACGCCAGATACACTTCGGGCGCAGTTCGAGTGTTATTTGACTGATAAGAAGCAAGCCGCGTGCCAACACGCTAGGGCTTGTGAATCAAAGGGTTAGGGTCATTTCAGCTGCTCATAGCCCCCGCTACAGCAGCCTCGACCCGGCAGGAATTGCCTACGCGCGCGCCTCTTGGTCGCCACCTGGGTTACGCTAAGTTTTTCTTAGCGACCAAGGGAAGCTTAGAAAAGCTAGCGCAAAGGCCGGGCAATCCATGGGTCAAATAAACGCATGGAGTGTGTTGATAGATGGAGGCCCCGAATAAATCGGGGCATGACAGCAAAAAATTAGCGCATGCCCGCAATCGGGGCATGACAGAGAAGCTACTTCAGCA
>JANLSL010000199.1:0-4304 GCA_031362385.1 Alphaproteobacteria bacterium
CAAGGGGTGGGAGCAATTCTGGGCGGGCTTATTCTTGCGCAGCGCCCCACCGCAGATGGCCTCAGCCGCGTTGTGATTGGCGCAATGGTGATGAGTGGTATTTGCCAGGCCTTATTCTCGCTGATGGATGCCGATCTTTATTTTGTGGCGATCGGCGTACTGATGATCTCGGCATTTTTTGGGGTGATGGTCGGTGTGGGATCTCAATCATTAGCCCAAACCGTTGTTGATGACGCCATGCGGGGCAGATCATTGAGTGTCTGGTATACCATCACCCGTGCTGGGCCCGCGATCGGCGCACTTGTGCTTGGGACGTTATCCACCAAGTTTGGATTCGAGGGGCCATTGTTTGCAGCAGGCGCATTGACGGCATCTGCGGCCGCACTGACCCTGTTTATTCGCAATCCGCAAGGCCCCATCAAGCCCGACAGCGAGAGCACGTAATTAAAGACGTTGATACCTTAAAGACGTTGATTTACTTCCCAAACCATCCCGTCGGAATCGTGAAACCCCAGTGAGCGCATTTTGGTTTCACCTGCGCCGCCGGTTTTGGGGACGGCGCGGTCAAAAGGCGCGCGGGTTACTTTGACGCCACTGGCTTTAATGTTTGCATACAGCGCATCGGCATCATCGGTGCTTGCGACAAACAGCGCGCGGCCAATGCCATAGTTCCAGGTGGCTTGGCCCGGATCAGGCAGCGGATCTTTGATGAACTGCAACCCAGCTGCCATACCAATGTAATCATGCTGGCACTTACAGATGGCGAAACGAACCGTATCTCCCGCCTTGCCCGCAGCCAACATACCCTCGATAACCATGGTCGAGTCCTGGATTTTGGGCATCCCCATTGTTGTACTCAGGAAATCGATCGCCCGATCAGCATCGCGCACAATCTGGGTCGTACGACGGATCAGAAATTTTTCGGGATTTGGCCGATTGTAGCGAAAATAGGTTTCATAAAAGAAGCCTTCCGGATCGAAGAATGCCATAGAGGAGTACTCAATCACCCCTGCCCCACGCGGATCGGGGAAGGTGCCGTCTTTAGGGGCAGAATGAATCACTGCGCCCGGAAACGCTTCGATCTTTTTCACCAACGCCGTCATATCGGGAACGTCAGCGACAATCACAATGTCGCCGATGTTAAGACGCTTTCGCACCGGCCCTGGGTCGGGCAACCGCGGCGCAATCCATTCGAGCAGCCCAATCTTGCCAATCTCTTTGTCTTGCCCTTCCATGATGAACAGCTTCACTTCATCGCCGGGCTTGCCGCCAGGGATGATCCCGCCCGAGAGTTTCATGGTGGATTGATAGTCCACACGCCAGCCTAAAACATCACGGTAAAAGCGCATCATGCGCTCAGCATCACGCACAATCAGCGTGGTACGCTTGAGAGTAACTTGAACCATGCCTACACCACCTGCCTTGTATTGAGTTCGTAAAAATACCCGTCCGGATCAAAGAAACTCATCGTCGTCATATTGATGGTTTTACCATCAGCGCCGGGCGCGCTGTCGTCGATGGGCGAGGAGAAAATATGCGCCTGTTCGCCTTGCATACGGGCATGAACCTCACGCACATTTTTGGCACTGGCGACAAAAATCGGATCGCGAATCTGAACGGGGCGCTTTGGCAGTGCGGGGATTTCAACAGGTGGATCCAGAAATGCCATCAGCCCCAACATCCCAACAACAGGATCGGCGCCCTTGAGAATCGCCACGCGCACCTTGGCCCCCGGCTCGCCTGCGGGCAGCACCTCGCCTCCCACTTTCATGGTTTGATCATACCAAAGCTCCATGCCCATAACGCGGCGATAGAAATCGAGGCTGACGTCGAGGTTGCGAACAATAAGTGTCGTACGGCGAATGGCGAAGCGTTCAACGTTAGGTATATTGCGCTTGTGGTTGACCTCGAAAAAAAAGCCATCGGGATCAAAAAATGACAGCGTGGTCATTTCGATTTTACTTTTGCCATCTGGCGTCGGCACTGCCCAATCATGGGGCGGGCAATGGATGTAACAGTCAGGTGAATTCAGCAGCCGCTCATAGAGGTTATCCAAGTCAGGCGTTTCACACACGACCACAATGTCACCGATGCCCATGCGTTTGCGATAGGGCGCTTGTGGTTGATCAAGCGCAGGGTCGATCCACTGGAGTAAGCCGATTTTTGCTACGTCTTTGTGGTTGCCTTCCATAATGGCGAGATGAACTTTTGCGCCCGGCACGCCCGCCGGAATAATTTTACCGCCCACCGTCATCGGTTGGTCGTAATACAGCGCCATGCCCAAGGTATCGCGGTAGAACGCAATTGAGCGTCGTATATCTTCGACGACCAATGTCGTACGTTTTAAAAAAGTGTCTGACATAAAAATCCAGAAATACGGGCGAATTACTTTGGAAGCTTGATATTGCCCTTAGCGTCAATTTTCCAGAAGGGATTGTAAGCCACTTCCCAGGCGTGGCCATCGGGATCAGCAAAATAGGCGGTGAACCCGCCCCAGAAAACCGGCCCTGCATCGCGCAAAATAGTGCCACCGGCTTTTTTAGCTTTTTGCAACACTTGTTTCACTTGGGCCTGCGTGCCGACGTTATATGACAACGTCACGTTATCAAAACCAGAACCAGGTCGATCGACGCCCGCATCTTTCGCTAGTTCTTTGGTCGGGAATAAGCACAGCGCAAAACCATTCATTTGAAAGAATGCAACGTTCCCGTCGCTGGCCTTGGTCGCGGTCCAGCCTAATTTTTCATAAAAAGCGCGCGCCCGATTCACATCGCCGACGCCCAGCGTCACGGCACTCATGCGTTGGTCCATGGCAGCTCCTGTTCACGGGTGAGATCACACACCCGCGCTTGTTCGACACAGCCAAGCGTATAGGAACAAGCCCTGCCTGCTGAGGGGGTATCTGGTCTTGACAGTCCTTACGCGATGGATAGAGCGACTCTGAATTTATCAGGCACGACCTGAGGAGCCCTCATTTAAATCCAAGAACGCCGGGATTAAGCTGATGGTGTGGGTCCAGCGTGTCTTTTATTTTTGTCACAAAGCGCGCGGTTTCGGGTTTGAGTGACGAAAGATAGGGGTAGGTTTTGCCGATTTGGTTTGATGACGCGCCGTGCGCGGCAAACATCTCGGCAAACTTCAGGCGAATTTCATGAACGAGTGCCCGTGCCTCTGGGTTGGCCGCGGGCTCCTTCAATGATGCGAGGTGGCTGGGCTCGGGTGTGCGCCGATGAACCGGCAACCACGAGTCATCCCAGTGCAAAACGGGTTCATAACTAAAGGCATATGAGTCAATCGCGATGAACAGCCGCGAAACCCAAATGCCCAGGGGTTTCATCCGCTCGCGGTAGGGCTCGAGCAGTTTCTCGCCCGCATTTATTACTTTCATCGCATCAGAGTGTGCGACTTTGGCATTCATCGCCGCCCAGCGATCGCCCTTAGGGCCGAGTACCCCATTCAAAGGCTTAAACGGATCAGCGCGAACGGCCTTGGGAATCGAATTGGGCATTTCTTCGCCGCCGTGCTTGGCCGCGATGTCACGTGCTGCCGCCACATCAGCATCAACTGCTGCCTCGCACCGGCCAGCGGCAACCATGTGAAGCGAGAACATCCCTTCTTTGGCGAAACTGCGGCCAGCCAAAACAAGTTTAGCGCCCTCAATCAAACCCTTCGTGAATGATCCCTGCCCTTTGACAACCCCAGCAAGCGTCTTGAGGTCTTCGACGACATTGGCACCAGCCATATTTTTGTCGGTCGATTCAGGATCAAAAATATAAGCTTCTTCAGAAATCCCGGTGCGCGCCACCTCAGACATTGCGGCCGCGGCCTGATCAAGGGTTGAAAACGCAAATGACGCAAAACCAATCGCCTTGGGCGTACGAATGAGCTTCAAAGTTGCTTTGGTCTTGATGCCCAGCGCTCCGCCATCGTGAATAAACAGACCCGTGATGTCTGGCCCATAGGTACGATAGAACGGCTTGGCATTTTTAAAGCCACCCTGCCCGGTTGTGATCACACTGCCGTCGGCCAACACCACTTCAAGACCCAGCACAATGTCAGCACCCTGGCCATAACGTGCGGTGCCCATAAACAAAGCGCCTTGCGATAAGCCCCCACCAACGGTTGCGCGGCTGCCTGAGAAGGTTCCAAAAAATGGCAAGCGCAAGCCTTTGGGCTTGAGCGCATCGTAAATTTGTTTCCATGTCACCCCGGCCTCGACCGTGATGTACATGTCGGCTTCGTTGATTTCGATGATGCGATTCATCGCGCCCATATCAATGGTCACGGTGTCAGCGCGCACAGGT
>JANLSL010000209.1:0-2254 GCA_031362385.1 Alphaproteobacteria bacterium
TAACCAAAATCGACGAGTCCTTGAAGGTTATCATCAACCCAAACATTATCGCTGAGTGTCGATCTGTGGCCCATGTCGGTATGCAAACAGGCATAGCCGTCGCGGACATGGCCGGCACAGGCGAGATCAGCTACCACTGCGCCACAACTACCGCCGCAACCGCGAACCAAGTAGCGCCCGTTCCAGTTGTCAACGGGCAGCAGGATGGCAAAATTGACAGTCGGATTGACGTAGCCCTCAACCGAACACAAGGCTGGCTTGCTGCCTTGTGCTGGTCGGTAGGTCGCTTTGACAACGTAGGTCGGCGCACTGGGGAGCTTTGCAAAGCGGCCACCTTCAAGTGCCTGGCAACGTTCAACATCGGTCTGTGTGGCCTGTGCCGTATGCGACACAAAGCCTGCCGCGCTCAGCAGTAGCCAAATAAAGAAGAGGTAGCCTAACGGCGCGGTCATAATGCGGCCTTCCATGCGGGCGTGCGCTTTTCACGAAACGCGTAATAACCTTCGCGGCCATAAGGATGGTTGCGGTTGTAATGACTGAATGTTTTTAATTCGAACGCAGCAGATTCGGCTGTGGTCATGTCTTCGCCGACCAATAAAATATTCTTCAGAGTGGCGATGGCTGGGCGCGGTTTGTTAACGAGCGTCCGGGCGAAAGCATGCGCCTCCTCGACGAGCCGGGCAAGCGGCACCGACTTCATAGCGAGACCAATATCAACTGCCTCCTGACCCTTAAGCCACCGTGCAGTCCACAGGATTTCCTTGGCGCGCTGATCACCGACCTTGCGCTTCAGCCGCATCGTCACGCAAGCAGGAACAACCCCCGCATCTGTATGAACATCTCCAATCTTTGCCTCGTCGGCAACAATGATGAAATCGCACCCGAGGGAAATTTCGAATCCACCCGCACGGGTGAAGCCATTGATCGCGGCGATCACCGGGATCGGCAACGTTTCAATGCGCGTGATCAGCCGGTTCATGCGCGCGACAATAGAATCGAAATAGTCGAGATCGTCGAATGCTTTTTCGAGCAGACTGAGATCAAGCCCGACGCAAAAGCCGCGCCCTTCCCCGGTCAGTACCAGCGCGCCAACGCCTTCGTCAGTTTCACAATCGACGAGCACAGCTTCAATGTCGTCAAGGCGCGCCTCGGTTATGCCATTAAGATTGTCAGGCGTTGAGAAGGTTGCGGTCGCAATTCGACCAACTTTCTCGTAACGCAGCGAAGTGAACGCCATTGCTGTCTCCCGACTGATCTGGTTGGGCAGTGTATCTCGCTGCTGTTTGCCGCCAATTTATACTATCCTGCTACCCGCATTCTGGGCAGTCAAAGACCAGCGGGCCCAGACAGCCCTCTATTAATCGTCCAGATAGTGGTCATAATTGCAGAACGACTTGCGCCATTCACTGCAACTTGGCGCAATCAGTCGCTGAGTTGGGGAAGGGGGCTGCACTAATGGATGATAGCTCCAATCTGCAAACCCTTCGTCGTGGTCTTACGGCGCTACAATATATGAATGAGGTCGGCACCGCAAACCTTGCGCAGGTAGCGCGTCACTTGAAGGTGCCACGTTCGAACGCCCATAGAATTATACAAACGTTGGTCGGCGAGGGTTATCTCGAAAGGCTCCCAAGCAGTCGGCTTTACAAACTGACCGCTTTGGTGAAGCAACTATCGGCCGGGTTTGATGACGATGATCTGCTGACGAAAGCAGCTCAGCCCGCGATTGAACGCTTGGCCGAGGAACTCGTGTGGCCAATCGCGATGGCCACGCCATATGGCGCAAACATGTTGGTGCGCGTTTCAACAGACTATCGAAGTCCAGTTGCTTTAGTGCGAACTCACTCTGGATACGTCACCCCCATGCTTCAGGCAACGACGGGGTTGCTTTTCCTTGCGCTTTCAAATGAAGAAACGCGCAATCAGGTGGTTGGTGTTATTGAGAAACAGAACCAGTTCGCGCCATTTTTCGAATCTCATAGCGAGTTTCAAAAAGTTCTCAGGCAGGCGCGTAAGGATCGCTACATCATCCAAGACACGCGCTTCGCCGAGGGGAGCCTTGGCGTCCCGTTGCTTTGGGAGAAACGAATCTTGGGCGGATTGGTCGTAAGGTACATACGCAAAGCGGTAACGCGTAAACAAGCGATTGCAGAACTACTACCTAAACTCCTCAAACTTTCTGAAGAGGTCATTGATGCATTTGACACTCTTATGAAAGCGAAAAATAATGAACATCATAGCTAACCCAGACCTA
>JANLSL010000215.1:0-1851 GCA_031362385.1 Alphaproteobacteria bacterium
CCACCTTGGGCAAAGCATGGGCGGTGAAAGGTCATCGCATCGTCTACGGCTCGCGTGCGCCCACCAGCGACAAAGCCAAACAGCTGGTCACGGCAACCGGCAATGGCGCAAAGGTCGTTGCCCAAGCTGATGCCGTAAAAAGCGCTGGAATTGTGCTGCTTGCAGCGCCCTCGCAAGTCGCCCTCGAGTTAGTCGCCAGCCTGGGTGATTTGTCGGGCAAGGTTCTCATCGACGCGATGAATGCGATGTCCTTTAAGGATGGCAAACTGGTTGAGCCCGATGACAGTGAAGCATTGGCGGTCAAGATTCAGGCCAAAGTACCCGCAGCCTTTGTCGTGAAGGCCTTTAATGCCACCAATGCGCGCGTCATGAGTGGACCGGTGGCGATTACCGGCGGCCCGGTGAGCGTTCCACTCGCTGGCGCTGATGAAAAAGCACGAGCACGGGTTGCTGCGCTGGCAACCGAGATTGGATTTGATGTGATTGATATGGGTGGGCCAGAAGCCTTGAAACAGGTCGAGCATCTGGGCCGGATTTATGTGGCCTATGCGGTTACCCACCGCCCCCAACGCCTGGAATTCAACTTCCGGACTTGGAATGCCTAAGGCTGGAAAGCTTAAGGAACAGTCACAAAGCTGCACCGCGATGTCAGATATATGACAGCGCCGATAGACCTGATGCAGTTTTGTCACGTCCCCCAACGAACAGACTTCAGTACCGATGACCTTCTTGAAAGCGGCGCTGCAACCCGTGCTATGGTTGGTGCGTTACTAAACGTTGGACGTTAAATCGGGGAACTGTGGTCGTCGTGGCCGCGTATTTATCACGTTGTATAGCCGTCGCAGGAGTGTTGCTCCTGCCGCTCGCGAGCGCACACGCCCAGCAAACATCACAACAAGTGGCGCAAGCTCAGTCTGCGCGTGAACTGCGCGCGTCGCTGGAATCGGCGAAGCGCCAAGCGGCGGACAATAATGGTCTTGATGCGGCTTATGAACTGGTCGGCATCGCCGATGCCGCGCAAACCAGCCAGGCAGCCGATATTGGCAAAGAAGCCCTTACCCTTCTGAATACTGTACTGGAACGGGCGACCCAAACCGCCATGACGGCCTCAGTGGAAGATGCCCAAGATACCCTGGACCAATTGGTTGACCTGTCTTTCTTCACGCGCACCAGCAAGGTTGTAGGTGCTGATGCTGTGTTACAAAAGGCACAGCGCACCCTTTTGCCCAAAATTAGTGATAACGCCCGCATGGCGCTTGCCAATGCCAGACCAAGTCCCGAGCAGTGGCCAAAAATGTTGGAAAACTTGCGCCTGCTGGGCGAATTGCAGGCCTCAGCGACGTTGATGATGTATGACGATTTGGCCACCACGACGGCCCAGATCTATGATGCACAAGCCGCCCAGCTCGAAGGACTTGCCGCTCAAGTCGCCAACGATGCTGAGCGCGATAAAATCCTGGCTGAGCTGAAAGAAGGTCGGAAAGTTCGCACTGAACAGGTTTCCGATGCGCGAGCTAACAATCTGAATGCGGTTGCGGCAGAAATGTCAAAGCCGAGCCGCGCTAAGCCGCGCGACGAAGAAAGCGCTGAAGTGCGCGGCGACATGAGCGAAGTGTCGTTGGCGTGCACTGAGACGGGAATGATTGAACCCTACGGGACTTCAAATAATTGGGATGCATTCCAGGAGGTGTTGCCAAAGTTGGAAGAAGATTGCGTTCTCTCGGGCCGTACACCAACTGAAAATCGCTGCTCGGCAAAAAGCCTGAGCTCGGTCTGTCGTGAGTCAATAAACGAGACGACCGAGCGCCTGATATATGTCTACCAAGGGACACCGGAAGAACGCACCATGCA
>JANLSL010000236.1:0-5177 GCA_031362385.1 Alphaproteobacteria bacterium
ATGGGTGCTTCAGCGGTGATGCGCATCAGTTCTTTGGTAAGCGTTTCGCGTTTGGATCGATCAAACTCAGCCATAATGCGTTTGATTAAATCGGTCTGCGCGGCATCACAAATCCAGGGCTTCAACCACAAACACGAGTGATATTGAAAGCCGACCATCGGGTCGAGGGCGGGCAATGACCCATAATTCATGCCAAACGCTTCGCCCGTCCAAGTGCCATTATAAAGGCCCTGATTGTAGCGGGCGAACGGCATGACGTTGACAGTCAGATCGACACCAACCTTGATCAAGTCTGCTTTTGCAGCTTGCCACAAAGATGCATCAGTTGAATTCACCAGCATTACGTCAACTGTAAACGAGAATCCCTTTGCATAACCGGCGGCGGCTAACAGGGCGCGGGCCTTTTCAGGGTCATACGGATAGGGCTTTATGTTTGGGTCATGACCGAACGCAGGGCTGGGCCCTGCTTGGCTGGCGACTTTGGCTTTGCCTGCGAAGATCGAATTGACGATGGCTTCGCGGTTGACGGCATACGTCATGGCTTGGCGTACGCGCACATCTGACAGCGGCGTTTGCTTGACCAAAATATATGACATCCCCATCACGCCGCTTTGGGGATAAGCATGAACCCGCCCCCCGAAGCTTTCGAGTGCTGAAATATCATCGGGGCCCATGTTCAGTGCCACATCAAGCGCTCCGGCTTGCAAACCTGCAAGACGCGCCGAGGTTTCTGGCACTGCACGCACAAGCAAGTTTGAAACCTTCGGCTTACGCCACGCAAAGGGGTTTTCGGTCAGCTCGATTTGTTGGTTGGCCCAACTTTTTACAACGTAGGGCCCGGTGCCAATCGGCATTTTAGCAAAGCCATCAACCCCTAATTTTTGCCACGCGGCAGACTCGATCATTTTAAGTGCAGCAAACCGTGCGGGCAGCATTAGGTCAGGTGTGCGCGTGCGCACTTCCACGGTAAGTGCATCAAGCGCCTTTACGCCTGCGATATTTCGGACTTCACGGATCAGCGACCACGCTTGGGCCTGTTCGGATGACAAAATGCCGTAAACGGCTTCAACCACTGCCGCGTTGAACGGCGCGCCATTGGCAAATTTAACATTGGGTCGAAGTTTAAAAACCCACGTCAGCAGGTCTTTTGCAGCCCACGACAGCGCCAGTGCTGGCTTAAGCGTTGCGTCTTCGCTGAGTTCAGCGAGGCCATCAAACATCGCACTATAAAGATCGAGGCCAGGAAACCCACCACTGGTAAACGGGTTTCCCAGTCCAGTCGGCAGCGCGTTAACCCCCACGGTTATTTTGTCAGGCGAAGCGGCCAAGGCTGGCCATGCGAGCACCAGCACAGCAGCAAGCAGGCGGGCGATCATGGGTTAAATTTTCCCAGCAGCGCGCAAGTCGCGCATTTGTTTCACGGTGGAATAAGCTGTGGCCTTCATGCCCCAAGGGTCGGCAAGGAACCCGGGGTGAACGTGGTCCACCCGTGCGGCAATAGCGCTGGGTAATTCCTCCACTGTTTCAAACTTTGTCCCCTGCCCGATCCACACCATGTGGCCCGGCGATTTGCCCATCATCATCCACAATGTCCACGGCGTATCAGCCACGAAATCCATACTGGCGCGCACAAATGGCACAGAGGTATCGAGAATCAGTTTTTGCTGGCCGCGATAACATGCCACGTCGGCAGATTTGCGAACCTTACCAGCATAGGCCTCGGGGAATTCTTCTTCAGAAATACCCGAGCCAAAATCATTGGCGCGTGACTCGGTGGCCCAAATTTCATCGCCGTCGCTCTCAAGCTGCTCAGACACGCGGCCTACGATTGTTTCTGGGTTGGCAGCCATCGCAACGCCGTCAGTTGACAGCCGGAAACTCCACTTGGGCGACACATACCCAACTGCGATGTTGGTTTTGCCAGTATAAGGGTTTTTGACCTCGCCAATGGGGTGCTTGGACTTCAGGTCGATATAGTGATTGGACTCGCGCTGCGCGAATTTATAAACCCCGTCTTCGAGCGGCTCGTAGCGCACACACAAAACAGACGTAAATCCGCAGATGGGCCGCAACACCTCGCCCTCGGCGCGGCCATACAAAATGCCTTCGAACCACTGCCATACTTGGCCGTCTTCCCGGCCGCGCAAGCGAACCAAAGCCCTGAGGCGGTCATGAGGGTTATCGATATTAAGCATGGACTGACGTTCCAATTATTCGTGATGGGGCAATCTGAACCATCACTGCTGTGCAGAGAAGAGCATTTAAGCAAAACTACTGATCATCTTTGTGGTTTGGCCACCAACACCTGGAGGTTTTCGTAAAACCGTCCTACGTTCCAGCCAAACCTAGAAGGAAATGGCGCGCACGGCTGGGCTTTTATCTGGCCCGTAACCAGCTTAAGATCGCGCCCAAGGAACCCCGATATGCAAATCGATATTGTGTTCGATACTGTCTGCCCCTGGTGCTATGTGGGTAAGCGCCGCTTCGAGCGCGCCCTGAAAATGCGCCCCAACCTCAAGCCAAATTTGCGGTACCGCTCGTTTTTGCTGAACCCAGACTTGCCCGCGCAAGGTGTTGACCGGCGCGAATACTTGGAGCGCAAGTTTGGCGGCAGCGCCCAGTACGACCGGATTGTCGAAGCGTTGGTGTTCACGGGCAAAGGCGAAGGCATCAATTTTGCGCTCGATAAAATTAAGCGCACACCAAACTCGGCGAACTCGCACCGCCTCATTCGCCTGGCGCGCACCATGAACCGTCAAACCGAGGCGGTTGATATTCTGTTCAGCTCGTACTTTGAGCGCGGCCTCGACATCGGCAACGTCGAGGTTTTGGTAAAGCTGGCGGAAGAAATCGGCCTTGAAAAAGGCATGGTCTACACGCACCTCACGACCGAGACTGATTTAAATGCCGTTTATACTGAAAACGCGCGTATGCATCGGTTGGGAATTACGGGTGTGCCTTGCTATATTTTCAATGAGGGGCGCGCCATTGCCGGTGCCCAAGAGCCTGAAATTTTAGTTCGCATGTTCGACATGGCCCTCGCCGAATCTGGCGACCGGCCGGAAATGCAATCGATGGGCTAATAACCCACGTACGCCACACCACGTATTATCTATATATTATAATACTTTAGCGGCCATTCCTGGGGCGCGCTTCGGGTTAATACAATAGTAGTGAATAGGCCTCACCATAGCCTCAAATCGCGCACTGAAATGGAGTGCGCTCTGAGGAGATTGTGAGATGTTGGACGCGGCCCCTACCTATTTCGAGAAAACCTTCAAAACTGCATTGACGTACGGCCACTTTTCAAAATTGGCGGCGCGCACCTGCCAACACCGCCATTGGATCACGATTGAAGGCTGTGATCGCAGCCTTTTGCCTGTCTCGGCTTTCCTTTCCGTCATCTTCTCCACCATCGAAGACCGTGATCGCTTTATGATCGCGCTTCGGTTTGCGGAAAATGAACGCGCTATTGCACGTTCCGAGCTGGGCACGGCGCGGCCGTTTATTGACAAAGCTGCATCAGCAAAAGCCAAACAGCTCGCCACCGCCTAGCTGCTGCAAAGCCATTTTATTCAACTTACTGACACCGATTTCGCCTCGACATCAGAAGGTTAAGGCTGCTTTTTTTAACACTCCCCGCACTTGCCTGAGTGATTAAAGGCGCGAACGGACTTGACTTTAATGCTTCTAAGAACCAGTTTCCCGCACCCTAAGAAGGGAAATAGCAAACTCATCATTACTACTCCGTGAGGACCTCGCGACGTGGGGGCTCTGATAGTTTGCTTGTAGATGGACTAGGCCAAGATGAGCGACCTCAGC
The DNA here is from genome assembly GCA_031362385.1 of Alphaproteobacteria bacterium. Taxonomy (GTDB): domain Bacteria; phylum Pseudomonadota; class Alphaproteobacteria; order Rhodospirillales; family Rhodospirillaceae. The sequence continues at coordinate 3,823 of JANLSL010000236.1, forward strand.
GATTTGTTTATTACGCTAACATCGCCATTGTCGATTGCGAAACTGCGTCTGCTGGCCAAGCAAAACTGCCGTGGCGATGTTGTGATCGATGTGCTGTCGCGTGATGTTGGGCTCGTACCGCCGCAGTATCTCTATGAACTGGGATTTCTGACCATAGAAGATCGTGACAAGCTGCAAATTGCTGCGCGCTTAAATGAACGCAATGCCGACCACCACCCGCCACCTCCGCGCCAAGATCACAAACCCACCCGCTAGCTCATTTACGCCGCCAGGTTTGCAATCTGAGTCAGTAAAGCTTGCAACCCCTTGATGCGGGCTTGTGGTGTTTCCCACCCTCGACTGAAAACAATTTTCTGATCCGGACGTAATTTCGCAGTGCCTGAACTACGCGCAATGAGGTCAACCAAGCCACCGGGGTTGGGGAAGAAATTATTACGCAACGCGACGGTGGCGCCCTTGGGTCCCGCATCAACTTTTTCAATGTTCGCTTTGCGGCACAGCACTTTGATGCTGACAATATCAAGCAGGTTTTCAACTTCGGCCGGTAAGGGCCCGAAGCGGTCGATCAGCTCGGCTGCGAAGGCATCAATTTCCGCGCGGTCCACCAGTGTGGCGATGCGCCGATACAGTGCCATGCGGGCACCTAAATCTTTCACATAGGTATCAGGAATCAACACCGCAGCGCCGGTATTGATTTGCGGCGACCACTCTTGAGATTGTGCCGCGACAGCTTCATCTGCTGCCCCTGCCCGTGCGGCGGCAACCGCTTCCTCCAGCAAATGCTGATAAAGCTCGACCCCAACTTCTTTGATGTGGCCTGATTGCTCATCGCCCAACAAATTACCTGCACCGCGAATGTCAAGATCGTGGCTGGCCAACGAGAAGCCCGCCCCTAAGCTATCCAATGTTTGCATCACATCCAGGCGCTTCATGGCCGCTGCGGTTGGTTTGCGCTCTGATGGAAGCGTCAAGTACGCATACCCGCGCTGTTTGGCCCGGCCCACGCGACCGCGCAATTGATAAAGTTGGGACAAGCCGAACATATCGGCACGGTGAATAATAATAGTATTCACGCGCGGCATATCCAACCCTGACTCAATGATGTTGGTCGACAACAGGACATCGAATTTTCCATCGGCGAAGGCGTCCATAACGTCTTCCAGTTGGGTTGGCGACATTTGGCCATGAGCTACAGCCGTCGTGATTTCTGGGATCAAGTCTTTGAGCCTGGTGATAACGCCGTCGATATCAGCCAGGCGCGGCACAACATAGAACGTTTGCCCGCCCCGGAAACGCTCGCGCAGAATGGCTTCGCGGATCACAACGCCGTCAAACGGAAGAACGAAGGTGCGCAC
>JANLSL010000249.1:0-2366 GCA_031362385.1 Alphaproteobacteria bacterium
CGGCACCCGCTCGCCCTTGCCGAACATCGCACCTCGCCCGTCACAGTGGCTGACCGCGATAGCGAGGCCAGAAAGCGCGACATGATCGCTGCCGCATACCCCGACCATGGTATTATTGGTGAAGAACACGGGCAACATCGCCCCGATGCAGAGTGGGTGTGGGTGCTTGATCCGATTGACGGCACGCAATCATTCATCAACGGTGTGCCATTGTTCGGCACACTGATTGGATTGATGCATAAAAGCATTCCTTGGTTGGGATGCATCAACCATCCAGCATTGAACGAGCGCTGGATCGGCGGCGCAGGCCAGGCCACCACCCTGAACGGCAAGCCCTGCAAAACGCGGGGTTGTGCGACGCTCAAAAGCGCCGTGGTTTACTCAACGGGGCCGGATTATTTCAGCAGTGATGAAGCTGTGGCGTTTGGGCGGCTGGCCACGGCGGCGAAAAGCCGTCGCTATGGCGGCACAGACTGTTATGGCTACGCCATGGTGGCAGCAGGCTGGACAGATATTACGTGCGAGCGCGTCTCGCAGCTCCACGACTTCGCGCCGCTGGCGCCAGTGATTGAAAATGCTGGCGGTATTGTGACCGATTGGACAGGCCAGCCCCTGACGCAACATTCCGCAGGGCATGTGCTTGCTGTCGGAGATCGCAGTATTCACGCCGCAGCTTTGAGGGCACTTGATTGGGAGAACACATGAAACTCGTGCGCGTTTTAGTGTCGCTCTGCGTGGTATGGGCCGCACCTTGCCTGGCAATTGAGCGTGGTAAGCCAGTTCATGCGGTGGCGATGTATGGCCAGCCCAAGTACGGCCCTGATTTTAAGCACTTCGACTTTGTGAACCCCGACGCGCCCAAAGGAGGGACCCTTACGCGCTCGACCGAGAATGACCGCACGTTTGATACATTCAACATCTTTGCGATCAAAGGCCAGCCGGCACGGGCAGCTTCATTAATGCATGACACATTGATGGCTGATAACCCTGATGAGGTCTTTTCGATGTACGGCTTAGTGGCTGAAACCATTGAAATCGCCAACGATAATACGTGGGTACAATTCAAATTACGACCCGAGGCAAAGTTCAGCGATGGCAGCAAAATCACAGCAGCAGACGTGGTATTTTCTTTTGAGACTTTGGTCACTAAAGGCAGGCCAACGTATCGCTTATACTGGGAGGATGTAGCCAAGGCTGAAGCGATCAATGCGCAGACCGTAAAATTCTCGTTCAAGACCAATAAAAACAAAGAGCTGCCGCTCATTCTTGGGCAACTGCCAGTGCTTTCGAAAAATTATTGGTTGAAACGCGATTTTACCGCCACCACTCTCGATATTCCCGTCACCAGTGGGCCCTATACGATTGAGTCGTTTGAGCCCGGCCGTTTTGTCGTTGCCAAGCGCCGCGGCGATTATTGGGGTAAAAACTTGGGCCTGACACGCGGGATGAATAACTTCGAGCGTATCCGGTATGAGTATTTCCGCGATGAGAATGTCCAATTCGAGGCCTTTAAAAAAGGTGTTTATGACGTTCACCGCAGCGCGACCGCGCGGCAGTGGGCAACGGCTTACGATTTTCCGGCCTTTACCGAGAAAAAATTACGAAAGGTCGAAATTACTGATGAAATGCCGATGTCGGCGCAGTCGTTCATTTTCAATTTGCGCAATCCGTTGTTTCAAGATGTTCGTGTGCGCGAGGCACTCAATTACGCTTTCGATTTCGAGTCCTTGAACCGCACGGTTTTTTACAATACCTACACCCGCATTCGCAGCTACTGGCAGAAGTCGGAACTCGAAGCCCGTGAGCTGCCAAGCCCGGCTGAGTTGGCCCTGTTAGAGCCCCTGCGCGGAAAAATTCCTGAACGTGTTTTTACCACTCCGTTTACCCAGCCGACGACGGATGGGCAGGGTACTGTGCGCGCAAACTTGGCCAAGGCAGCGGCCCTGCTGAAAGAGGCCGGATGGGTGGTTGAGGGCGGGAGGTTGGTAAAAGCTGACACTCAAAAGCCATTCGAATTTGAATTTTTGCTGGTACAAGCGGGGCTGGATACCGTGCTGTTGCCAACAATCAAAAACTGGGAGCGTTTGGGAGTTAAGGCGACGTTGCGCGTGATTGACCCCACTCAATTTTTCAATCGGCTTGAGGATCATCAATTCGATATGACCTCGCTGGTTCTTCCCTATGGCCTAAGCCCCGGAAATGAGCTGACTGATGATTGGGGTTCTGAAGCCGCCGATCGCAAAGGCAGCCGCAACTATGGCGGCGTAAAGGATGCTGCGCTCGAAACCCTGGCCCAAAAAATTATCCAGGCCCCAACGCGTGCAGACATCATTACCGCAACGCGCGCGATGGACCGGGTGCTCACC
>JANLSL010000263.1:0-3192 GCA_031362385.1 Alphaproteobacteria bacterium
GCCCTGACCGCTGACGATGTCGTGTTCACCTTTCGTCGGCTGATGGCCCCGGCCACAGCCGCGCAATACGCGCAGCTTTTATATATTCTTGAGAATGGCCGCGAGGTGAATACCGGGAAGCTGCCGGCGGAACGCTTAGGCGTTTTCGCACCCACACGAGACAACGTTATTTTGAAGCTCGTTTCACCAGCACCGTATTTGCCCGAGCTGTTGGCAAATGCATTTGCGTCGATTTTGCCGCGCCATATTATTTCTGCGCGCGGGGCTGAGTGGGTCAAGCCCGGCACCATGGTTTCGAACGGGGCTTATATGCTCAAGGCCTGGGAGCCGCAGGACTATATTGAAGTGGTTCGCAATGCACGCTTTCACGATGCGGCCAATGTGGCCATCGCGCGCGTGATGTACTACCCCACAGAAAACCTCAACTCGGCGCTGTCACGCTTTCGCGCCGGCGAGCTTGATATGCAGGTGGAATTTCCCACCGCGCAAATCGACGAACTCAAGATTAAATTACCCGCTGAAACGAAAATCGACCCAGCTTTGCTGACGTTCTATCTGGCACTCAATACCACTAACCCAAAGTTGGCCGATGCCCGTGTCCGACAAGCCCTGTCACTGGCGATCGACCGAGATATCATCGTCTCGCGTATTAATAAGGTGGGCGAAAAGCCCGCCTATACGTTTATTCCGCCCAGCATGACAAACTATCCGGCGTGGCTGCCCGAGGCAGCGACGCAAGCGGTCGATCAACGGCTCGCCCAAGCAAAACAACTTCTAACCGAGGCCGGGTACGGACCATCCAAGCCACTGAAGGTGTCGTATAGTCTTACCTCAACCGAGGACTTCAAGCGCATCGCGGTTGCTATTGCGGGGATGTGGCGCCGTGCAGGCGTGGAGACTGAGGTGCTGAACCGCGAGGGCAAGGTTCATTTTGCGGGCCTTAAAAGTGGTGATTTCGAAGCCGGGTTTGTTGGCTGGTCGGCGGACTTTAACGATCCCATGACTTATTTATATGTGCTCGAGTCAACCAGCATCAACTCCAATTACAGCCGCTATAAAAATGCAAACTTTGATGCGCTGATGAACCAGGCGTCACAAACACGCGACATCGCCACCCGCGCAGTTTTGTTGCAGCAGGCTGAAAAGATGGCGTTGAAAGACCAACCGATCATCCCGCTCTACTTTAGCGTCAACCGAAATTTGGTCGCCCAGCGCGTTGTGGGCTGGCAGGCAAATCCACAGGATTTTTATCTCAGCCGTTATTTATCAGTGCGTCCTAAATAGACCGCAGTGAATTGCATTGACCGCGCGGGCGTCCATCTCCAATAGTCACAGCCATTCCAGATGATGAGGACTTTATAATGAGTACCTTTCGCGCCTTCATGGTTGATGAGATCGACGGGAAATACACGCCCGGTTTTAAAAACCTCACCTTGAATGATTTGCCCAAGGAAGCGGTGCTGGTCGATGTGTCGTACTCGACACTGAACTATAAAGATGGCTTGGCGGTCACGGGGAAGGGCAAAATTGCGCGCACGTTTCCGATGGTCTGCGGTATCGATTTAGCAGGCACGGTTGCTGAATCTGCTGATCCATCGTTCAAGCCAGGTGATCGGGTTTTAGTGAATGGCTGGGGCTTGTCGGAAACATTTTGGGGTGGGTACACCCCCAAGCAACGCGTTAACCCGAAATTTCTCACGCGCATTCCATCCGCCTTTGACGACAAGCAAGCCATGGCCATTGGCACGGCGGGCTACACCTCAATGCTGTGTGTGCTTGCCCTCGAAGACGCCGGCGTAAAACCTGGCAGTGGCGATATTTTAGTCACCGGTGCGGTCGGCGGTGTGGGTTCAGTCGCTGTGGCCTTGCTAGCCAAGCTTGGCTACCGGGTTATTGCGTCTACGGGCCGCCCGGCGGCGGCTGAGTATCTCAAGCACTTGGGTGCCGCCGACATCATTGCGCGTGCGGATCTGGACAAAGCGGGCCGTCCGCTTGAAAAAGCGCGCTGGATGGGTGTGGTTGATTCGGTTGGCAGCAAAACTTTAGCCATGGCCATTGCCCAAACCCACGAAGAGGGAGCTGTCGCCGCCTGTGGCCTTGCCGGGGGTACTGATCTACCCACCACTGTCATGCCGTTTATTTTGCGCGGGGTGAAGTTGCTGGGCATCAATTCTGTCACGTGCCCGCTTCAGCGCCGCGAACAGGCCTGGGCACGGCTGGCCAAAGACCTTGATCTCGCAAAACTGAATGCCATGACCACGGTTGAACCGCTCTCGAAAATCGAGGCTCTGGGCGCACAAATTTTAAAGGGTGAAACGCGCGGCCGCGTGGTCATCGACGTGAATGCATAGGTTTTTCGGGTAGAGGCTATTTCCCCACTCAGCGCCTTGGTTTTACAAACGAAGGACCTACTTAGCTCCAAAGCCCGGTTCCGGGTGCTGATATATGGGACTTTACGATGGATGCTTCGTTGTGGATGTGGGGTGGCTTCACCCTGCTTGTGATTGCCATTCTCGCGTTTGACCTTGGGCTATTGCACAAGGAGCAGCGCGTCATTTCTGAACGTGAAGCGCTTAAGCTGAGCGGGCTCTATGTCGGCCTGGCGATGGCCTTTGCCGCTGGCGTGTTTTGGTATTCTGGCTCAGCTAAGGGGCTGGAGTTCCTCACCGGCTACGTCATTGAGTGGAGCCTCAGCCTCGACAACATTTTTGTGATCGCGCTGATCTTCAGCGCTTTTAGCGTTCCACCGCAATATCAACACCGCGTTTTATTCTGGGGCATTCTCGGCGCGCTGGTCATGCGCCTCATCATGATCTTGGCCGGGACATCTTTAATTATGGAGTTCCGTTGGATTGTTTATGTCTTTGGCGCTTTCCTGATCATCACCGGCCTCAAGATGCTGTTCGTCAAGGACGGTCCCATGGATGTGAATCAAAACTGGGTTGTGAAATTTGTGCGCAAACGATTCCCCGTGACGGAAAGCTATGAAGGTGAAAATTTCATGGTGCGCCGAAACGGTGTGTTGTTCATCACTCCGCTTCTGCTCGCACTGATTATGGTTGAGGTCACCGACCTGGTTTTTGCAGTCGATAGTATTCCAGCTATTTTCGCCATCACCACCGATCCGTTTATCGTTTACACCTCTAACGTTTTTGCGATTTTGGGCCTGCGCTCGCTCTATTTCGCTTTGGC
>JANLSL010000289.1:0-2290 GCA_031362385.1 Alphaproteobacteria bacterium
CGCTCGCTGACTTCAAGCTTTAGCAATCATCGCACGGACATCATGGGGTGTGCGCCCTGCTGCACGCAGCGCACGCAACGTCGGCGCGTGATCGCGTTTGGAGAATTTCTTACCGTCTGGGCCTAACATCAATCCATGATGATGATACTGCGGGGTGGGGAGATTGAGTAATTTTTGCAGCAGCCGATGAATATGAGTTGCAGTAAACAAATCTTCGCCGCGGGTTACAATACTCACGCCTTGCGCCGCATCGTCCCATGTACATGCCAAGTGATAACTGGTGGGGGTGTCTTTTCGCGCCAGCACTACATCACCGAATATTTCGGGTGTCGCAGTTTGTGTGCCTCGCACGCCATCGCTCCAGGTTAACGCCCCCTGACTTTGTCGCGCAGCATCCATACGCAACCGCAAGGCATAGCTGTCACCCGCATCGATGCGCTGCTGGGCGGTTGAGTCTGAAATTGATCTGCACAGACCTGGGTACAGTGGCCCGTCTGGCCCGCCTTGTTCGTTTGGACTATGTTGCGCTTGGCTGGAGTGCTTGATCTCGCGCTGGATATCGGCGCGGGTACAAAAGCACGGATAGATCAGGCCCTGACGCTGCAATATTTTCACAGCTGCGGCGTAGTCGGCCAAGTGGTTGGTTTGACGCCGTACGGGGTGCTCCCACGTCAGCCCAAGCCATTTTAAGTCTTCAAAGATGGCAGTCTCATATTCTGGGCGGCAGCGGCCTTGGTCGATGTCCTCAAGACGCACCAAAAAGCGCCCACCTGTGGAGATGCCTGATGCAAAAAGCGCAGCTTTGGCATGCCCGAGGTGGAGGTAGCCGGTGGGGCTGGGGGCAAATCGAGTAATATTTATCATCGTAGGGTCATCAAAATGCGATCCATTCCCTTGGGCTGGACGGCTATAAGCCTACCAGAATTTGTATTCTGCACAGAAATTGATAAAGTAGAGTCGGTTCAGGTATGAGGAGCGTACGACAGCCGTGGCAGTATCGCTCGAAGCTTCGCCAGCCTTGGTTTTGAACGCGGACTTCCGTCCGCTGAGCTATTTTCCATTGTCTGTATGGTCATGGCAGGAAACCATCAAGGCGGTGTTCCTGGGGCGCGTGAATGTGGTCTCTGAATATGACCGCGTGGTGCATTCGCCGCGTTGGGAAATGAAACTCCCCAGCGTGATATCGCTCAAAAAATACGCACCCATGGAACGTTCGCCCGCTTTTACAAGGTTTAACGTATTCCTGCGCGATCATTTCATGTGCCAGTACTGTGGCACTCCGCATCCTACGAACGATTTAACCTTCGACCACCTGATCCCCCGTTCACGCGGCGGGCGCACCACGTGGCAAAACGTCGTCACTGCATGTTCGTGCTGTAACTTGATCAAGGGCAATCGGCTTCCCCAAGACGCTGGTATGTTTCCCAGCCAACGGCCCTACCGGCCCAGTTCATTCCAACTGCAAGATATTGGGCGCGCATTTCCACCCAATTATTTGCATGAAAGTTGGCGCGATTATCTCTACTGGGATACGGAACTGGAAGCTGGTTAGATTCTTTTGGACAACCAAATCGCCAAGCGTGTGCCGGCTTTAATGGCACCCGTCAGCAGCGGATAGGCCGGGGCTTGTTCAGCGCCGTTCTGTATGCCGACATCTCGGTGATGCATTTCGTCGCGGCGAAATGATTCAATGGTTGATTTCAGCTCGGCCTCATCCGCGCCCAAGCTTGCCGCTTGTTCCGCATAGTGTTCACCAATCACATCTTCCACCGCAACCGTGCACGCCATTGCTGCTTCGCGCCCCATCAGCGCGGTGGCAGCACCCAATGCAAATCCTGCCACATGCCACACCGGTTCAAGGGCGGTTGGGCGGATCCCGCGTTCGGCGATGAGGCGGCTAAATTGAGCCAGGTGTTGTTCTTCTTGCGCCAACATTTCAGTCAATATCGGCGCGTCAGGCGACTTGCCCAAGACGGCCAGTTGGCCCTGATAGATTCGTTTGGCCCCATATTCACCGGCCTGATTGACACGGATGATCTGTGCTAAAGCTTCGGCGGGTCTGAGGTCGCCTGGCAGGGGCGTCGACTTTTGCGTGGTGCTCATGGGCGTATCGTCCACCAGGCGTCTTGTCGCGCTGCCCACGTACTTAAGAAGGCCAGCACTAAACATACCATCACGTTATAGCCTGCCATCGAAATCCCCAGCATCACAAAAGCTGGGTCTTCGCACCCGGTACGTCCGGGTTGGTTGAGCGCGGCAATCAAATCGGCAGGGGTATAGTCTTGCGCAC
>JANLSL010000336.1:0-3244 GCA_031362385.1 Alphaproteobacteria bacterium
GAATTTGACCAGCCATCGGGACAGTTGGCCTACGCAAAAGATACATGTTCCAATTAATCGGTTTTGGAATCTGCCACGCAGCACCTAGGGTCGCGCGCTCAGCTACGGCCAGGGTTAAGGGGCCAGTAAGCTCCATGCCCATGCCATCGTAGTACATCTTTTTCAGTGCCTGCACATCTGGCGTGACGATGGTGATGGTATGAAGGGGGCCCACAGCGCCCTTTTCGCCTGGCGTCTTGGGCATGATGTGGTCAGCTGCGGTTTGCGCATACGCTGGGCCCGTGGCTAAACCAGTGGCCGAACCAGTGGCAAAAAGCGCGCTGGCGTAAAGTACATCTCTGCGTTTCATATGCATTCCCCGCATGATCGACCACCAAGATTAGAGCGCGACAACTTGACTTGCCAATGAGATATGCGATGCAGGCGTTATGAATATGGTGCTTAAAAACTCCAAAATGCGCCGGCGCCGTTTATTAACCGGCGGATTGGTGAGTGGACTTGGATTTGTGCTGGCCGGGTGTGGCTTTCGCCCGCTTTATGGCAGCTCAGGGGTGGCCGCCAGCCCGGAAGTGCTCAACGCTTTGGCACAAACCCGCATTCGCGCCATTGCTGATCGCAGTGGCCAGCGCTTGCGCCAAATTCTCAACGACAAGCTTTATAGCAATGGCCCGGCCGAAAGCAGCCGTTACGACTTAGACGTTGCGCTGAGCAAACAAATTGTCGAGGTGGGCGTGCGCCCTGACTCAACCACCTCACGCGCCAATCTAAATATAACTGCGACATTCGCGCTGTATGACGCTGGCGCACAAGCATATCGTGACGTGGCGCAAAGTGTTGTCAGTTACAATATTTTGGATGATCAATTTGCCACTGTCGCCTCGCAAACTGATGCCGAAGACCGCGCCCTGCGCCAGTTGGGCGATGAGATCAAAACCCGCCTGGCCGTATATTTTGACCGCCGCCTCAAGCCACGCACGGCGCAGCGCTAAAAACTAATGAAAATTACCGCCAATCGCGCTGATTCTTTCTTGAACAAGCCTGGCGATGTAAAGGCCGTGCTGTTGTTCGGCCCCGATGGCGGGCTGGTGCGCGAACGCATGAACGCGCTGACCAAGCTGATCGCCAAAAGCCTTGATGACCCCTTTAGGGTGGCCGAGTTCCAGGCCTCAGTTTTGCGTGATGACCCGGGCCGCCTGAGTGACGAAGCGGCCTCGATGAGTTTTGGCGGTGGCCGGCGTGTGGTGCGCTGGCGCGAAGCTGACGGCGATGCGCGCCTTGAAACGACTGTTGCCAATGCCTTTGAGGAGTTTTTTGAAAACCCAATCGGTGATGCTTTCCTGATTGTCACGGCGGGTGACGTGGGGTCGCGGGCAAAACTAGTGCAAGTTTTTGAGGCCTCTGATCATGCCGCCGCCATTGCCTGTTATGCCGATGATGCCCGCACACTCGAAGGTGTGATCCGCGAAACATTGAAAGCGTCCGGCCTCACGGCAACGCCCGATGCTTTGGCGTGGTTGTCCGACCGCTTAGGCGGTGACCGCGAAGTGAGCCGCCGCGAGCTTGAGAAGCTGGTGATCTACAAAGGTGACAAAGGTACCGTGAGTGAGGATGACGCGCGTGTGTGTATTGGAGACAGCGCCGCGTTTGATATGGACGATTTGATTTATGCCGTTGGCGACGGCGAACACGGAACGGTACAGCGGGTGTATGGCCGCTTGATGGGTGAGGGTGCTTCGCCGATCACCATTATCAATGCCGCCGCGCGACATTTTTTACGGCTGCATGAAACGCGCGGGCGGGTGAGTGATGGCAAAAGCCTGGACCAAGCCATGATGGCTTTGCGCCCGCCGGTTTTTTTCAAGGTTAAATCGCGATTTCAAAACCAAGCGAACTTCTGGACCGAGACATTGATTGTACGGGCGGTCGAGATTTTGAATGAGGCCGAGATGCAGTCAAAATCGACAGATATGCCTGCCGAGGCCATTGCTGAACGCGCGTTGATGCAAATTGCCCAGGCCGGGGCCAGCGCCAGGCGCGCGCGGTGAAAAAGAAAACCGCGCTATCCACCGCTAGCGTGATGACGCGTTTACGTAAACTGTGTTTGCGCCTGCCGGAAGCAACTGAGGGCGCAAGCTTTGGCAACCCCGCCTTCCGTGCAGGAAAGCGCCCATTTGTGGTGCTTGATCACTACAAGGGCGCTGACTGCATATTCTTTTATGTCGATCACGGGCGGCGCGATGCGCTGTTAAAAGACCAGCGGTTTTTTAAAGCGCCCTACGACCCACGTGAGAAGGGGCTGTGCCGAACCTTTGAGAAAATTGATTGGCGACAAATAGAAAGCCTCATTCTTGAAAGCTATCGCCACGTCGCGCTGAAAAGAATGCTGACCGCGCTTGATACTAAGCAGGAACGCTAAAACCAGCATTGCGGATGACTTGTTCTAGTTGTGCGGTTGTCACAATGGCAGAATCAAATTCAACGCTAACGGTTTTATTTTCAAGTGCGGCCTTGGACGCCACAACACCAGGCTGATTGCTCAGCGCACGCTCAACACTTTTCACGCACCCACCGCACGTCATACCGTCGACAGAAATTTCGATTTTCATCGCGATTTCCTTTACTCCAGTCGCGGGCGCCAGCGCTTCAGACGCAATGAGTTTGTAACAACACTCACGCTCGACAGCGCCATGGCCGCGCCAGCAATCGCTGGGGTTAAGAGCCCCAGTGCTGCGAGCGGCACACCGATAAGATTATAAACAAAAGCCCAAAACAAGTTCTCTTGAATTTTACGCCAGGTTGCGCGCCCAATATCAATCGCGGCGGGCACGAGGCGTGGGTCAGGTCTGAGCAATGTAATGCCTGCCGTTGCCATCGCCACGTCTGTTCCGCTGCCCATAGCGATTCCCACATCGGCTGCGGCCAATGCTGGCGCATCATTCACACCATCACCGACCATGGCCACACCTTTACCCGCCCGCTGCAAAATGCTGATCTCGTTTGCCTTTTCATCGGGCCGCAGCTGTGCCTTGACGACGTCGATGCCCAGTTGCTGTGCGACCCCCCGTGCAACACTGAGCCGATCACCGCTGAGCAAAATGGTTTCAAACCCACCGAGATGAAGTTGTGCAAGAGCTGCCTTGGACTGGGGACGCAGAGTGTCTTGAATCGCAAAAATGGCTTGGGGAATATGGTCCACAGCAAGAATTGCGATTGTTTGGTCAGCGATCTCTGTTGGGACCGTGAC
>JANLSL010000338.1:0-4031 GCA_031362385.1 Alphaproteobacteria bacterium
GTCGCCTTCAGCGTCGGCCAGTTCGACCAACGTCAGCGCATCATCCAATTCGCCTTCAAGCTTGCGCGTCGCCCCAATGGCCTCGGCCAAGTGAGTGCGCTCTTTCATCAGGGTTTGGGCTTTGGCGGCGTTTGACCAAAAGTCAGGTTCTTCGACTTTGGCGTTTAATTCGTCGAGCCTGTAAACTGCGCGCTCCCAGTCAAAGATGCCTCCGCAGCATCGTGATGGCACGGCGAATATCGGTGGCTTTGGTCTCGATGTCTGGGCGCATGGCAGGGCTCGTCAGCAGGTGAAATGAGTGTGGGCGTTGTAGGCGAAAAATCACACCCGTTCAAGCCAACCTAGTGGTTCGATTCTAACATTCGCATCCCATTTCACTGGGCTGGCTTGCGAATGTTAGAATCAAAGAACCTGTCCCTTCCATTTACTCCGTCCGGGCGTATTCGTGATGAAGGCCTGCGAGGTCAGGGTGCCAAATGATGCCACGCTACCGGCTATAAGGTGCCGTCGTGGGATAGCTTACCTAAAGACTACGCCGCGATTTTCGACACATCGCCGGAGTTTGATGCCGGTCCGTCGGCTATGGCCAAGCGGCTGAAGGCCGCAGGGTGCCTGCCTTAACCGAGCGGCGCACCGCAAAATTCCCTAATCAGGCCAACAGGGAGTGGCCCCATGCACACAGGGACGTTATTGTGCCTCATAGGGCGTCGAACGTGCCAATAAGGTTTGCGTGATCGCCAAGCGATTAGGCATGATGTGAGCCTCGACAATTCTGACGTAAAATGAACTGTGTATACTAAATAAGTCTCTTTAAAGCGCTGCGACTAAAAAACGGGGAAACTAATGACCAAAAAACAATCTGGTATTGTGTTGCTGTTGTTATCCACTGCCTGCATGGCAACGCCAGGGTATGCCCAGCAAACCGGCACACAACTTGAAGAAATTATTGTCACAGCCCGTAAACGCGACGAAAAATTATTCGACATTCCAGTTGCAGTCTCAGCCTTGTCAAGCGATGCACTTGAAAAAGCTGGCATTAGTAATCCCAACCAACTTTCCGACTTCGTTTCTGGCCTTGATTTTATCACTTATGACTTTGGTGGCCGCAATTCCCCCAACATCCGCATCCGCGGTATGATCCAGCAGATCATTACGCCATCGACGCAAGTCGGCGCATTGTTTTGGGACGGATCATATGTCGGCGGCGGTGGCGGCTTTATGCCCATCGGCGACTTGCAGCGCGTTGAAGTGATCAAAGGCCCACAGACGGCTTATTTCGGGCGCAATACTTTTTCGGGCGCGGTTAATTACATTCCGACGATGCCTGGCGACAAATGGGAAGGCAAAGTGGCGGCTGGCTTCTCACCCAGCTATCACGACAAAGCCGACTTTAGCGGTGCCATCGGTGGCCCGATCTCCGATAAAGTAGGCATCCGCGTTGCAGGGTCCTATAATAAGAGTGGCGGGGACTGGAGCTTTAAGGACGGCCAGCCATTTGGCCAGTTTAAAGATACGTCTTTCTCCGGCACCATGACAGCAAAGCCGACTGACGATTTGCGCTTAAAGCTGACCGGCTATTACACAACGTCGGAAGACACGACAACTGGAACATCGCACGCGCCACGACACTTCCTGGCCAATGTAATCTCACGAAGTCTGGTCAATATTTGAACGTCGCAAGCGGTGTGCGCACACCTTTTAATGTCAACCTAGCAAACCTCACGATCGCCACGTTTTGCGGCCTGTTCCCCGAAGCCAACAAACTTGAATTCCCGGTAACACGCTTCCCGACGGCCGCGCAGCTTTTGAACGGCGCGGCCGGTTTCAACTCGTTGACCACGTTGAACCCTCGCTCGCAAAAATACGGCATCATTCGCGCGCCAAAAGGCGGATTGGGCGGCTGGCACCAGACCTACCGCATTCAATTCAGCGGCGATTATGACGTCGCTGGCCACACCATTTCTGTCCTTGGGTCGCGCTCCAACACCGGCACGACGACGCGCCTCGACCAGTTTTTTGGTATCCCGTCCGCACCGATTCCGGCCTCGATCCTCGTCGTTGGCGCAGAAATCTATCAGCGTGAGTTCTATTACGAAACACGCGTCACGTCGCCGCAAGACCAGCGTTTCCGCTACATGGTGGGGGTCAGCGACTATAACCAGCATTACGGAAACTTTGTCGATTCTGCACGGCCTTCACCGGTCGATCGCCAAGTCAACAAGACGTTCGGTGCGTTCGCAGCGCTCGACTACGACATCACTGATCAACTCACCGCTTCGCTTGAAACGCGCTATACGAAAGAATCGTCGTTAGCCGTCGAATTTGGCGATCCGCGCCTGCAATGCGGCTTGGTGCTGATCTGTAACTCTCTTAACAAGTATGATGATGTTATCCCCCGCGCGATCCTGACCTACAAACCCTTTACCGGAACAACGGTTTACGCCAGCTATTCTTATAGCTCGCTGCTTGGGTTGGCGACGCAAGCTCGGTTCATCAACAGCATCGACCCCAGCATCATTCCAGCCAGTGCCTTGGCAGCAATTGGTGACTACACGGCACCGCAAGAAAACACACAGTACGAATTGGGCTGGAAACAGCAGGGCGACAATTGGAATGCCACGCTGGCCACATTCTATATTGATTGGAAAAATCAGCCCTTCGCAGCTGTCATCTTCCTGCCCGGTGGCGCTGGCACGTCCTCGTTCCGCGGCCCCGGCCATTCCCGCTACAAGGGCTTCGATTTCGAAGGCAACTTACAAGCGACCGATTGGTTGAGCCTGAATGCGCAAATCGGCTTCTCGCATGCGAAGATGGTGACCTTCTCGTCGCGCGGCTCCGAAGAGCAGTTTGTTCTCGGCTCCGGCCCGCTCTCGGTTGTGGCTGATGGCAACCCGATCCGCAGCCATCCGGAATTGACTGGCTCCTTCAGCCCAACCGTCTCGGGTACATTCGGAGATCGCAACTGGTCAATCCGGGCCGATATCATCTACACGGATAAGATGTGGACAGATTATTCCAAGCTTAATCTCAACCCCGATAGTACGCGCGTCAATCTGCGCGCCGATATCGACTTAACGGAAGCCGTCAAATTTGAGGTCTATGGAACAAACATTTTCAACGATCTGAGTTTCCCGAGTACGTCCAGCACGACAACGGGGCCAGCCCGCACCCCCACGCTGTCTGACCGGAAAATCTTCACCGGCGTGATCCCAAAGCGTAACGTTGGCGTACGGGTGAATGCGAAGTTTTAAACCTACTGCCCCCTTCCATTTACGCCGTCTGGGCGTATTCATGATGAAGTAAATGGAAGGGACTAATACAAACTGCCTGCAGCAGGCTGGTCGGTCGTGGCCGTCATTCCAGCACCTGGGTCATCTTCGGAAATGCCCATGATGGTTTGCTGGCTAAAGGGCGAAGTGCCTTGTTTGAAGGCTTCCAAGATCACCAGTTTGTCGCCAGGTGATGCTGGTTTGCCGGTTTCATAATTCACGCGCACAAACGAAATGCCTGGTGGAATACGAAACGGCGTGGCGGCTTTGTCTTTCAACGCCACTTTCATAAATTCGCGGAACAACGGTGCAGCCACGGCACCGCCGGTTTCTTTCGGCCCCAATGTGCGCGGTTCATCGAAACCCACAAACACGCCCACCACCAAATCGGGCGAAAAGCCCACAAACCAGGTATCAAAGCTTTCATTGCTGGTGCCGGTTTTGCCCGCCAGTGGCTTGCCCACTTCGGCCACCGTGCGCCCGGTGCCGCGTTCCACCACGCCTTCCATCATGTGCACCACTTCATAAATGGCACCTGGGTCGGCCACTTGCGCACGCTCATCAGCCAGCACGGGCAGCGCTGGGTTTACACCAGCACAGCCCTCGCACTCACGCTGATCGCGCCGTGAAATCGTTTTGCCATGGCGGTCTTGAATGCGGTCAACCAAGGTGGGGGTAATCTGGCGCCCGCCGTTCACCAGCATGGCGTAGCCCGCAGTCAGCCTGAGCACAGTCGTCACCTGCGAGCCCAAGGCGTTAGAC
>JANLSL010000346.1:0-3875 GCA_031362385.1 Alphaproteobacteria bacterium
GCCATCATTCCCATTCTCTACATCAGCATTACCGGTGCGATGGTCGACCATATTCAAGTGCTGCTGGATGAGGCAAAGCACATTCGGTTACCGCTTTCGGCGTTGCCGTCAATTTACGACTACAAAAGCCTCAACGGCGAAATCAGCAGTGTGATCGCGTATCCTGATGCACCAGAAAAACTGACCATTGCCACGCGACTTGGCATTTATAATTCGGCCGATAGGGGACGCACCTGGGACGCCGAGCAAAGCCTTGGCGAAGGGGATGGCACAGATGCCAGCTTGGTTAATTTAATACGGCGCGGCGATACAGTGTTTATTGGCGCAGGCAGCATTGGCCAATTTTATCGTCGCGACGGCGAGGCACAGTTCACGCCTCTGAAGGTCAATGGCCCCAAACTGGCGATCACCGATGTCACACGACGAGGGCAGATGTGGTACGTGAAAATGAGCCGCTCAATCTATGCGGCAGCTTCACTCGACGACACGTTTGAAGACACCAAAATCGCCTACCCGCCACTAGCAGGAACAACTGCGTTTTTGTTTCTGGCTGATATTCACACCGGCAACATTATTCACGGTCAGTGGAAATGGGTAAACAACTTTACGGCGCTGATGGCCATATTTCTCACAATCTCAGGCCCGGTGATCTGGTGGCGTCGAAAGTGGATGTGAAATTAGTTTTGGCAAAGTTATTGAAGCGCTTCGCCTAATTCCGCCCGCACTTTCTGACGCAACACGTCGATAGAAACGAGGCCTGCGCCCATTTTCATGTGCCAGAAGGTCCAGCCGTTGCAGGCAGGCGCACCCATGACAGCCGCACCCACTTGGTGAATCGAGCCGCGGTGGTCTGATGAAATGAGTGTGCCATCGGCGCGCACTTTAGCAGTATGACGCCCCGAGGCATCACACAACACTGTGCCCGGTGACAGCAAACCACGCTCGACGACCGAGCCAAACGGAACGCGCGGTTCGCTACGCTTGGATGGCGTGGTCAGTAATTTTTCATCTTCTACGGGCTTGGCTTTGGCGAGGCGACGTTTGGCCGCGGCGATATAATCCGTATCGCGCTCAATGCCGATGTAATTGCGGCCCATCGTTTTAGCAACCGCACCCGTGGTGCCCGTGCCGAAAAAGGGATCGAGCACAACATCGCCCACATTGCTGGACGCCATAATCACCCGGTACAGCAGCGATTCAGGCTTTTGGGTGGGGTGCAGCTTATCACCACCACCATTTTTGAGGCGCTCTGCGCCGGTGCACAGCGGCAATGTCCAATCGCTGCGCATTTGAAGGCCTTCGTTGAGGTTCTTCATCGCGTCGTAGTTGAACGTGTAGCGCGCTTCTTTGTTCTTGGCGCACCAGATCATGGTTTCATGCGCATTGGTAAACCGTGTGCCACGGAAATTTGGCATCGGGTTTGATTTACGCCACATCACGTCGTTGAGAATCCAAAACCCCAGGTCCTGCAAAATCGACCCGACGCGGAAAATGTTGTGATATGACCCAATCACCCACAGCGAACCGGTATCTTTCATCACGCGTTGTGCGGCAGCCAACCACGCATGGGTGAATTTGTCATAGGTTTTGAAATCTGCGAAGCGGTCCCATTCGTCATCAACGCCGTCAACGCGCGAATTATCGGGACGACGCAGATCGCCTCCAAGTTGGAGGTTGTAGGGCGGATCAGCGAATACAAGATCGACCGAGCCTTCCGGCAGCCGGTTCATAACCTCAACGCAATCACCTTGATGAATGATATTCGTGTCGATACGTGCGGCCTGAATCTTGGCCGACGATTTTTTGCTCGTCATGGTCCGGTCCCCTGGTCGCTTTTTTATTATTCTTTTTTTTAGAACTCCTGGGCTCGGGGGCCTTCGCAAATGACCGACCCAACTGCTCATTTCGAGCGTGGCGTCGCCATTTGCGAAGGGTGTGCGTCCCCGAAACATGGAGCCGTATGCTAGTGCCCTCCCCACCCCACTTTTTTATTCTTGGAGAGAGAACCCCAACATTGTGGTCCCCAGTACGTGCGCGCCGACAACTTAGGCCAGCGTGGGTTCCTACGATTCAGACAATAGAATCAAAGCATTAGCGATGGGTTAAGAGCCCCTGAATCAGGAGACTCGGACCTACTATATGTAGAGTCCCGCATAACTCGGGGACTCTACGAATAGAGTGGGCATTAAATTCGCAAAATTATATCTGGCCCAAAAGGACACGAATGGGCGCGAATGACTGCCGATGATGCGATGTGACACCGAGGCGCTTCAACGCCTCATGATGCTCAGATGTGCCGTACCCCATGTTGGTCTCCCACCCGTAGCCCGGATGCTGGCGCGCCAGATCCGCCATAATTTGATCACGCGACACCTTGGCTGCGATGGATGCCGCCGCGATTGACAACGAAAGACTGTCGCCCTTAATCACGGTTTGCACTGCGCACTGTAATGGTGGAACGCGGTTGCCATCGACGAGTGCAATATCGACTTTTGTTTTCAAGTTCTCGAGCGCGCGCGCCATGGCCAGGAATGTCGCTTGCAGGATGTTGCGCGAATCAATCTCTGCCACGCTGGCCTCGGCGATCCCGAGCCTGACGGCTGAGCATGACAGCAGTGCTGTAAACAGGCGCTCGCGCGTGGCAGCAGATAGCTTTTTTGAATCGTTGAGTTCTTTGCGCATGTCTTGCGGTAGCTTTGCCGAGTCAAGTATTGCTGCACCTGCGACCACCGGGCCGGCCCACGGGCCCCGGCCAGCTTCATCGATGCCCGCAATAACGGCGGCGGGGTTAGATTTTAGAATCGATTGTTCAAGACGGAAGGTTGGCATCAGATCTTAGGTTTGGGCCAAAGATGCTCTTTCAGCCGGGGCATCAACTCCACAAAATTGCAAGGCTTGTTGCGCGCATCAAGTTGAAATTTCAAAATTTCATCCCACCCATCTTTCACCGCACCGTTTGAACCCGGCAGAGCAAAAAGATAAGTGCCATTGGCAACACCTGCCGTGGCGCGCGATTGAACGGTTGAGGTCCCGATGCTTTTAAAACTAATCCATCGGAATAGCTCGCCAAAACCAGGGATTTCTTTTTCGCAGACTTGTTTGAAGGCTTCAGGTGTTACATCGCGGCCCGTCACGCCGGTGCCCCCGCTGGTGATAATGCAATCAACTGCCGGGTCAGCGATCCACGATTTGAGCTTGGCGACAATCACGGGAACGTCGTCTTTGACCAATACCCGTTCGGCGATCTTGTGACCCATGGCCGTAATGCGATCGACCAGAATTTTTCCCGAAGTATCACTCTCGAGTGTTCTGGTATCAGACACCGTCATCACCGCGATGTTGATGGGTAAAAATGTTTTTGATTCGTCGATACCAGGCATGAGGGCAATCCGTTACACCACAGCTTTTAATTAGACGTGAGGAAGGCTATCGAGTTTTTGTTTAAAAACCAGAAGATCACGCCACGCCAAGCGTTTTTGATTTGGCGAGCGCAGCAAATAGGCCGGATGAAATGTGGCCATCGTCGGCACGGGGCGCGACAGGCCAGGGCTTTCATATTCAAACCACTTTCCGCGCAGCTTCGTAATCCCTTGCGCATTGGCGAGAATGGTGGATGCCGACGGCCCCCCCACCAGCAACAGCACGGCAGGATCAAGCAATTCGATTTGGCGCTGCACGAAAGGCATGCACAGCACAATTTCTTCTGCGGTTGGTTTGCGATTGCCCGGCGGGCGCCAAAAAACAATGTTGGTGATGTAGGTGTTGGTCGCGCGGCTGAGGCCAACCGAGCCCAGCATGCGATCAAGCAATTTTCCTGAGACGCCCACAAACGGCAGGCCCTGACGGTCTTCATCCTCACCCGGCGCTTCGCCAAT
>JANLSL010000375.1:0-2223 GCA_031362385.1 Alphaproteobacteria bacterium
ACGCTTCATCCAAACTGCACTCCGGGAGTGGGCCTATGCCCAGGCCTATGACACGTCAGATCAACGCGCCGACGAAATGCCGATCTGGTTGCACAGATACAACTGGCATCGACCTCACGGCGGGATAAACTCGCAAACACCCATCAGTCGTCTCGGTCTAACCGGGAACAACCTATTGAGGCTCCACACCTAGTGGTTCGATTCTAACATTCGCATCCTGTTTCACTGGGCTGACTTGCGAATGTTAGAATCATGAGAACCACGAGGTATATATATACTTTAGTGGAGCTTTGGATCTGACATTCGCCTCTCAGTTCTGGGTTGAAATGGGTAGCGAATGTCAGATCCGCCCCACTAATCGCGGTTAAGGCCGCTCGTCGGTTTGGGGAATTGCATTTTTCTCAGCCCCAAATGCGCCCAACGTATTCAAGGCATCAACATTGACATCGGGCGTAAGACCTTTGGTTTCGACAAAGCCAGTCGTGCCATCGGTCATGAGAATACGTACCCAGTGCCCAGTAGGATCTTCTTCAGTCACGAGCACAACAGTGCCTTTTTTCAGCAACGTATTCACGCGGTAGGCTTCGCCTGGTCCGGTCTTGAGTGCGAGTGCGGGCGCCATGACTGCGTAGATGCGCCCTGAACGCACGGGTGTGCCGACGGGTGTACCCACTGGGCTTGGCGCAGTTATCGCAGGCGCTTTGTCTGGGAACCAAGATTTGGCGTAATCAGTCAGCGACATTGGTGCTGATAATGTTGCGGCAATACTGAGGGCTCCTACAACCGCACCAATCGGCGCAAGTTGAATAAACGGCGCTAAGCCAGGATTCGCCCAGCGATCTTTAATCTCGCGGGCAGGAAACGAACTCAGCGATAAAAGCAAACTGTCGACTTCACGGCGTAAACCAGAGTTGGTTGCGAACTGAAGTGCTTGTTCGGCACATGCGCGTGCCAGCTGCATATCGCCTTTGGTGCGGAAAGCGCGGGACTGGTTGATCAATAGGCGCGCATTGCGTTCGGCGGGTTTGCGCCCGCCGCGCATGTTACTCAGCAAAGCTTTGACGGTTTCGCGCGGCCCATCGGGCCATGACCACCACCCCGCAAGCCAGGTGAAATATGATGCCTTTATTGCTGCCTTGTCGGCGCATGTGCGGCAGTAAACCCCCGAGACATTGCGACGGTGAAGCGAAGTCACCCGCCCCCAGACCATATCAAAAATAATATAGCGTGGTTGCGCAGTCACGTTGCCGCACTGGCACGTGGCGGGTTGATCGGTGGCGCTGCTGCGCCGTGCGTCGGCGGGCGGCTTGGTGTTTTTCTCTGGTCGCGGCGGTTCTGGTTTTGGTGGTTCAGCTTTGGGCGCTTCGTGTTTCGGCGGTTCTGGCTTGGGCTGCGGTTTGCTTTCTGGTTTAGCACTTTGTGAGCCGCCACTGACCGTGCGCCAGCCGCGATCATAGGTTGCGCGCTTCACCGGGTCGGCGAGGGTCTCATAAGCTTCATGCACCCGGTGAAATTGCTTGGCGGCAATCGGCGAGGTGTTGTGATCTGGGTGCAGCCGTTTGGCCTTCGCACGGAACGCAGATTTGACATCATCAATGGACGCATCTTCAGTCACGCCCAACGTGACGTAGTATCCCTTCGGGTCTTTGCCTGGGTTGATCATGGTGCGTAAACCGAGAGCGTGCGCTTGGCCAAGAATGAGTAAAACCAACTCTCAACTTTATAAAAATGCTGGTAACGAATCGTTAACGCAGATGTTAATGCCATTTGGCTGAAAATGATGGTTGATTGGCATTGCTGACAACGTCGGATTTGGCCACTTTCGCGGTTCCTTCATCCTGAACCGATGGATTTGCCCCAATGCCGCGCCCTAACAGTCCTCAAGCCCGCCGTGACGAGCAGGCCTTGCATGCGTTCATAGCCCAGGGGCCCCATGTGGTGGGTGTGCTGATTTACCCAGGGGCGAGCGCCTACGATGTTGCGGCTGTGGCTGAAGTGTTCTCGACCGCCAATGGTCAACTACGCCGTGAGTACGGCATTAATTCCGATGTGTATGTCGTCGAGGTGATTGCGTCGCAGCCCGGCCCCGTCACGTTGGAAATGGGGCTCAAGATTGTCCCGGATCAAACGGTGAAATCTGCCAAGCGGAAGATCGACACGTTATTATTGTCGGGCGGCTGCTGGGGCCCGATCGAAGTAGCATTAGCGGACACAGACTTAATT